>NZ_JACXWY010000017.1:0-112022 GCF_014764685.1 Allobosea spartocytisi | reverse complement strand
ACATCTCCGCAAGCCCATGCGGCGGCGCCCGCCCGCCCGGCGAAGGCGGCCCCTGCCGTCCCGGCCCGGCCCACTCCGGCTGCCGCCACCACCGCGCCCGAGCCGGCGCGGCTGCGCCAGCTCGCCGAAGCCGCCTTCGTCCAGTCCCGGACCGCTCCCGCCCCCCGCAAGGTCGCCAATGGACGCGCCATCGACACCGGATGGGAAGAGTTCTGAGGGAGCCCGGCCTTCAAGGCGCTCCGTCACAAACACAAACGGCGCCGAAAGGCGCCGTTTTCTTTATGCGTCAATGGCCTGCCCGACCGAGACCTGGCGCGCCCGAAAGCGCTCCAGACGGTGGCTCAGGAGGCTTTTCGGTCCAGCACCGCCGACAATTCCGGCTTCACGTTGAGCGTCTGGAAGACGACGCAGTAGCGCTCGGTGAGCTTCAGCAGCGTGTCGAGCTTCTCCTGCGGCGCGTCGGTCTCGACCTCGAAGGAGAGGCGGATCGCCTTGAAGCCGACAGGCGCATCCTTGACGACGCCGAGCGTGCCGCGGAAGTCGAGATCGCCCTCGGCCCGCACCACGCCTTTCTTCAACTCGATCTCGAGCGCCGTCGCGACGGCCTTCAACGTCACGCCGGCGCAGGCGACCAGCGCCTCGAGCAGCATGTCGCCGGAGCAGAGCTCGGCACCCGAGCCGCCGGTCGCGGGATGCAGGCCGGCCAGCGCGATGGCGCGGCCAGTCTCGACCTTGCACGCAATGTGCTGGTCGTCGAGCTCGCCATGGGCCTTGAGCGTGACGATCGCCGCCTCGGGGTTGCTCCGGTATTCGTCCTTGAGGGGAGCCTGCAAGGCGCGCAGCGCGGTGACGTCCATGGAACCGACCCTCTCGTTCAGACTGTGAAATCGCGTCATGCGGCTGATAGGACGAAGCCGCGGCCAATGCCAGAGATGGCAGCGCGCCGCAGCCGAGCTACCACCACATGCCGGCGGTCTCGGCGGCCTTCTCCTGATGCGGCGCCTCGTGGCGCAGCGAGCGGTCGAGCGCGCGCAACGCCTCCCGCTTCGTCGCCTCGAAGGCCGGAGAGAGCCGGTCACGCGGCCGGGCGAGTGGGTTGTCGAGCTCGTCGAAGAGCCGGCCGGGATGCGGCTGCATCACCACGATGCGGTCGGCGAGCGTCACCGCCTCCTCGACATCATGCGTGACCATCAGGACGGTCGGCCGGCTCTCCTGCCAGAGTGCCAGCAGATGCCCGTGCAGGCTTGCCCGCGTCGTCGCGTCGAGGGCCGAGAAGGGCTCGTCCATCAGCAGCAGCTTCGGCCGCGTGACGAGGGCGCGGGCGATGGCGACGCGCTGCTGCTGGCCGCCGGAGAGCTCGCGCGGCCAACGCTTCTCATGGCCGGCGAGGCCGACACGGACCAGCGCATTGGTCACCAGCCCTTCCCGCTCGAAGGCGGAGAGATGCGACAGGCCGAAGCCGACATTCTCCGCGACGCTGAGCCAGGGGAAGAGCCGCGGCTCCTGGAAGATGACGCCGACATCGGCGCGGGGCTCGGCGACGGTCTCGCCATTGAGCCGGATCGCTCCGGCGCTCGGCGTGTCGAGCCCCGCGACGAGCCTGAGCAAGGTCGTCTTGCCGCAGCCCGAGCCACCGAGCAAAGCGACGATCTCGCCGCGCCCGACCTCGAGGTCAATCGCCGAGAGGGCATGGGTGCCGTCGGCATAGGTTTTGGACAGCCGGTCGAAACTCAGCACGGGGTTAAGCCTTCAGAGCTTGTCGCGCGCCGTATCCTGCCAGGCGAGGAAGGGCCGCGTGATGGCGACGAGGAGGCCGTCAGCCAGCTTGCCGAGCACGGCGAAGCTGATGATGGCCGCGATGATGGTGTCGGGGCGACCGAGCTGCTGGCCGTCCACGAGCAGATAGCCCAGCCCCTCGCTCGCCCCCATGATCTCGGCCGCGACCACGAACATGAAGCCGAGGCCGAGGCCGGAGCGCAGCGCAGTGATCCAGTCCGGCAGGATCGCCGGCAGCAGGACGCGCCTGACCATGGCGAGCCGCGAAAGGCGGAAGACCCGGCCGACCTCGACGATCTTGCGGTCGATGCCCTGGATCGCGGCGGCGACGCCGAGATAGACCGGGAAAAAGACGCCGACCGCGATCAGCGCGACCTTCGAGGCCTCGAAGATGCCGAGCCAGAGGATGAAGAGCGGCACCCAGGCGATGGAGGGGATGGCCCGCAGCGCCTGCAAGGTCGGATCGAGCAGGCGGCGCGCAACCGGCAGGGCGCCGGTCAGCGCGCCCAGGACCGTGCCCGCCAGCGCCCCGAGCCCGAAACCCGCCGCGACGCGCGAGAGTGTTGCCGTCGCATGGGTCAGGAGCTCGCCGGAGGCGGCCAGATCCCGGAGCGTGCGGCCGATGACGCTGGGTGGAGGCATCAGCCGCCCATTGGCGATGCCGGCCGCCACCAACCCTTCCCAGAGCAGGGCCAGCAGCACCGGCAGCACGAAGCCGAGAAGGGCGAGGCTGGGACGGCGCGGCTTCGGGTCACCCTGCCGCTCCTGCCGGACCGTCTCCGCCGCTTCGGCCTCCACCGCGCTCATCGGGTCGGGCCGAGCCTCAATTGGTCGCGAGGAAGCCGCGATCGATCAAGGAGTCGACCGCCGCCTTCACATCAGTCGCGGCCGGCAGCACGCCGGCGTCCTTCAGCGCGATGCCGGCGGCGGTGATGCTGTCGATCTGCGCCTGCCCGATGGCGGAATGGGTGAGATCCGTGCGGGTGAGCTGGCGCTCGATCACCGGCTCAGAGAGCTTGGTGTAATCGACCAGGATCTTCTTGAGCTCGACGGGGTTGGCAAGCGCGTAGCGGCGCGCCTCCTCATAGGCGGCGATGACCTTGCGCACGAGCGCCGGGTTCTCCGCAGCGAAGGCCTCGCGGGTATTGAGGATGCCCCAGGTGTTGTCCTCGGGCTTGCGGTAGAACAGCTTGGCGCCACTCTCGACCTCGGCCGCCGCCATCAGCGGGTCGAGCCCGGCCCAGGCATCGACATCGCCGCGCTCCAGCGCGAGGCGGCCATCGGCGTGCTGGAGCAGCACGAGCTTGACGTCCTTCTCGGTCAGCTTGGCATCGGCCAGCGCCCGGACAAGGAAGATGTGAGGATCGGTGCCGCGCGTGACCGCGACGCGCTTGCCCTTGAGGTCGGCGACCTTGGTGATCTCGCTCTTGGCGCCGGTGACGAGGGCGGTCCATTCGGGCCGTGAATAGACATAGATCGACTTGATCGGGTTGCCGTTGATCTTGCCGATCAGCGCGGCGGCGCCGGCGGTCGAGCCGAAATCGATCGAGCCGGCATTGAGGAATTCGAGCGCCTTGTTGGAGCCGGCCGAGAAGACCCAGCGGACCTTGATGCCGTCGGCCTCCAGCGCCTTTTCCAGCGTCCCACGCTCCTTGAGCACGAGGCTCACGGGATTATAGGTCGCGTAATCCAGGCGGATCTCCTTGGGCTGGGCCAAGGCGGGGGTGGCGAGCGCGGCGACCGCCAGGGCCGCGAGCGCAAGACGGCGGGTGATGCTGGTCATCGGATGATCCCTCTTTTGTCGACGATGCGAGGGATCGGGCGCTCATCGCCCCTCCCAACGCTTTAGCTGCACTTGTTTCGCGCCCGCAAGCTGATGGCTCAAATCGGCGCGTATCCTTTTCTTAGGTCCAATCGTTCTGTATGTCAAACAACACAAACCTGCATGGTCTTCCGCAAAATTCACGGAAATCCACGTATATTTTAAGCGTTCCTGCGCGGCGCGCCGTCATGATAGGAACAGGCTTCACAGCGAGACCCTGCTGCCGTGTCAGCCGCCCACGACAAGCCCGCCCTTCCGCTTCCCGAGATGCTGCAGGATCCCGAGGCCGGCGTCACCCGCCTGCTGGCTTCGGCACGTCGGCGCGACAAGGCCGAGAAGCGTCAGCTCCTCGTCGGCGCGCTGCGCCAGCTCCTCGACGACGGCCACGCCTCGGCCCGCGCCATTCTCGAAGGGCCGCGCAGCGGGCTCGCCTGCGCGCACCGGCTGTCCGCGGTGATGGATGCGGTCGTCATCGCCCTGCACAAGGCTGCGACAGGCTATTTCTATCCGGCCGACAACCCCTCGCAATCCGAGCGCATCGCGGTCGCCGCCGTCGGCGGCTATGGCCGCGGCACGCTGGCGCCGGGCTCGGATGTCGACCTGCTCTTCCTGTTCCCGCACAAGCAGACCGCCTGGGGCGAGAGTGTGGTCGAGTCCATGCTCTACCCGCTCTGGGACCTGAAGCTGAAGACCGGCCATTCGGTCCGCTCGGTCGATGACTGCATCCGCGAAGCGCGTGCCGACATGACCATCCGCACGGCGCTGCTGGAAGCGCGCTTCCTCAGCGGCGACAGGGTGCTGTTCGACGAGATGGTCCGGCGCTTCGACGCCGAGGTGGTCGAGGGCACGGCCGCGGCCTTCACCGAGGCGAAGCTCGCCGAGCGCGAGACGCGGGTGCAGCGCGCCGGCACCTCGCGCTATCTGGTCGAGCCCAACGTCAAGGATGGCAAGGGCGGCTTGCGCGATCTCAACACGCTGTTCTGGATCGCGAAATACGCCTACCGGGTGAAGGATGTGCGCGAGCTCGTCGCGGCTGGCCTGTTCGACACACAGGAATTGCAGATGTTCGAGCGCTCGGAGGAGTTCCTCTGGCGCGTGCGCTGCTGGCTGCACTTCATCACCGGACGGGCGGAGGAGCGGCTCTCCTTCGACCTGCAGCGGCAGGTGGCGGCGGCCATCGGCTATGCCGGCCGCAGCGGCCAGGCACCGGTCGAGCGCTTCATGAAGGCCTATTTCCTCGTCGCCAAGGATGTCGGCGACCTCACCGCCATCGTCTGCGCGGCGCTGGAGGCGCGCCAGCAGAAGCCGCGCGCGACGCTCTCGCGCCTGCTCGGCTCCTTCACCAAGCGCAAGCGCGTACGCGCGCTCGGCCACACCGATTTCACCCTGAAGGGCCAGCGCCTCGCCGTCATCGACGACAGCGCCTTCGAGCGCGACCCGGTCAACCTGCTCCGGCTCTACCAGATCGCCAGCCGCGAGGACCTCGCCATCCATCCCGATACGAGCCGGCTGGTGACACAGTCGCTCAGGCTGATCACCTCCGGGCTGCGCCACGACCCCGAGGCCAACCGCATCTTCCTGGAAATCCTCACCGCGCGGCGCTCGCCGGAGGTGGTGCTGCGGCGCATGAACGAGTCCGGGCTGCTCGGCCGCTTCGTCCCGGATTTCGGCCGGGTGGTGGCGATGATGCAGTTCAACATGTACCACCACTACACGGTGGACGAGCACCTGATCCGCGCCATCGGCGTGCTGGCCGAGATCGATTCCGGCACGCTCGAGGCCGAGCACCCGCTCGCGAACGAGATCATGCCGACGGTCGCCAACCGGCGGGCGCTCTATGTCGCCCTGTTCCTGCACGACATCGCCAAGGGCCGGCCGGAGGACCATTCGCTCGCCGGCGCGCGCATCGCCCGCAAGCTCGGCCCGCGCCTCGGGCTGACGCCGGGCCAGACCGAGACCGTCGCCTGGCTGGTCGAGCACCATCTCGACATGTCGACGGTGGCGCAGAGCCGCGACCTCGGCGACCCAAAAACGATCGAGAGCTTCGCGGCCACGGTGCAGACGCTGGAGCGATTGAAGCTCCTGCTGATCCTTACCGTTGCCGACATCAAGGCGGTCGGTCCCGGCGTCTGGAACGGCTGGAAGGGCCAGCTCCTGCGCACGCTCTATTACGAGACCGAGCTCGTCCTGACCGGCGGGCATTCGGCGGTCGAGCGCAAGGCCCGTGTCGGCCGCAAGCAGGACGAGTTGCGCCAGCGGCTCTCCGACTGGAGCGAGGAGGAGCGCGAGGCCTATATCGCGCGCCACTACCCGCCCTACTGGATCAAGGTCGATCTCGCCGACCAGGAGAAGCACGCACGCTTCCTGAGCGAGGCGGAGAAGGCCGGCCGCACCACCGCGACCGTGGTCGAGACCGACCAGTTCCGCGGCGTGACCGAGCTCACCGTGCTCGCGCCCGACCATCCGCGCCTGCTGGCCATCGTCACCGGCGCCTGCGCTGCGGCCGGCGGCAACATCGTCGATGCGCAGATCTTCACCACCACGGACGGGCTCGCGCTCGACACCATCTCCGTCTCGCGCGCCTTCGACCGCGACGACGACGAGTTGCGCCGGGCCGGGCGGATCGCGGCGGCGATCGAACGGGCCTTGAAGGGCGAGATCAAGATCGCCGATCTCGTCGCGCAGCGCCGCGCGCCGCCGCCGCGGGGCCAGACCTTCCAGCTCGCGCCGGAGATCGTCATCGACAACGTGCTGTCCAGCCGCCACACGGTGCTGGAGGTCTCCGGGCTCGACCGGCCGGGTCTGCTCTACGACCTCACCACCGCGATCGGGAAGCTCAACCTCAACATCGCCTCCGCCCATATCGCGACCTTCGGCGAGAAGGCGGTCGACGTTTTCTACGTCACCGACCTGACCAATGCGAAGATCGTCTCGACCGCGCGCCAGCTCGCGATCCGCAAGACCTTGCTGGAGGTGTTCGAGTTCGAGGGGGGCAAGGCGGCGTCAGCCAGGACGAAAGTCCCGGCGCGCGCTTGATTTGGGCCGCCATAAGCCCGATATCGGCCTCGAACGCGGCCGCGTTTCCGGGGAAACCCGCCAGGCCCGGCGACGGGCGGCACGGCCAGCCAGATTGATGGATGGGAATTGGAACAGGCAATGACGCGCAACCCTGCGACGGAAGACCCGAACCTCGAAGCCGCGACCGACGCTCCCGAGCAGGCTCAGGCCACCGAAGGGGGCATTGAGGCCCAGATCGCGGCGCTCCAGAACGAGCGCGACGACCTCAAGGACAAGCTGCTGCGCACGCTCGCCGAGATGGAGAACCTGCGCCGTCGCACCGAGCGCGAGATCGCCGATGCGAAGGCCTATGCGGCGACGAGCTTCGCCCGCGACATGCTCGGCTCCTCGGACAATCTGCGCCGGGCGCTCGAGAGCGTGCCGGACGCTGCGCGCGACGCCGCCGACGCCACGCTCAAGGCACTCTATGACGGCGTCGAGCTGACCGAGCGCGAGCTGCTGAAGACGCTGGAGCGCCACGGCGTGCGCAAGATCGACCCGCTGGGCGAGAAGTTCGACCCGCATTTGCACCAGGCGATGTTCGAGGCGCCCGATCCGGCCACGCCCAAGGGCATGGTCTCCAAGGTGGTCCAGGTCGGCTACAAGATCGGCGAGCGCGTGCTGCGCCCTGCCCTCGTCGGCATCTCGGCCGGCGGCCCCAAGGCCGAGCAGGGCGGCGACAAGCCCACGAGTCACTGATCGATGTTCGAGGGCGCCGGCGTCGCCATCTTCGCGCTGACCGGAGCCCTCGTCGCAGCCCGCAAGGGCATGGACCCCCTGGGCTTCATCCTGCTCGCGACCGTCACCGGCGTCGGCGGCGGCACGCTGCGGGAGCTGCTGCTCGGCCATAGCGCGCGCTGGGTGCACGATCCGACCAGCGTGATCATCTGCACCGTGGTGGCGATCGGCGCCTGGGCGCTGGCCTATCTGCGCCCCGGCATTCTCGAGGGCTGGAGCGGGCGCAAGCTGCTGCTCTGGAGCGACGCCGCCGGCCTCTCGATGTTCGCCGTCAGCGGGACCCTGATCGGGCTCGAATCCGGCGCGCCGGTCCTGTCCGCCATCGCGCTCGGTGCCATGACCGCCACCTTCGGCGGCATCCTGCGCGACATCCTCGCCGGCGATAGGCCGATGGTGCTGTGGAGCCGGGAATTCTATGTCACCGCCGCAACGGCCGGTGCGGCGGTGACCGCCTTGCTCCATGGCCTTGGCCTGCCCGCCTATGCCGTGGCTCTCGGCGGGCTGACGATGGGCTTCGGGCTCAGGGCCGGCTCGCTGCTGCTCGGCTGGTCCTTCCCGAAGCTGCCGGGCGGCACGGGCGAATAAATCCCGTTTGCGATGGGCAGTCCTCTCCCCGAGAAGCCGCGAAGCGGCGTCTCGAAGGACGGGGTCCGATCATCTTCAATCCGGCTTCGTCACGCGCCGCAGCGTCAGGTTGAGGCGCCCTCCCTCGGCCAGCAAGGTCGAGGAGCCCGAAAGGACGCGGTCGATGCCGTGATAGGCGAGCCGCGCCGCGCCGCCGAAAACCAGCACATCGCCGGAGGCGAGCTTGAGGGAAGCCGTCTTGCCGCCACGCGTCGTCCCGCCGATGCGGAAGAGCGCGGCATCGCCGAGCGAGATCGAGAGCACCGGCGCGTCGAAATCCTGCTCGTCGCGATCCTGATGCAGCCCCATCTTCGCGCCGGCCGCATAATAGTTGACAAGGCAGGCCTCGGGCGGATGGGGATAGCCGGAAAGCTCCTCCCACAGCGCCAGCAGCGGTGCCGGCAGCAGCGGCCAAGGCTCCTTCGTCTCGGGATGGAGCGGCTGGTAGCGATAGCCGCTCTCGTCGGAAACCCAGCCGAGCGGGCCGCAATTCGTCATCCTGACCGAAAACGGCTTGCCGGTCTTCGGCATGCGCGGCTGGAAGAGGGGCGCCTGCCTGACCACCGCACGCAATTCGGCCAGCAGAGCGCCCTGCTCCCCGGCCGAGAGCCGGCCCGGCCAGTGGACGACGCCCGGGGCGACGGCGATCCGCGTCATGGCCAGCTCCGGGTCACGAGCTACAGCGTATCGAGACCGAGGACATCGGCCATGGAATAGAGGCCGGGCGCCCTGCCCCGGCCCCAGAGCGCCGCCCTGATCGCGCCCTGGGCAAAGAGGCTGCGATCCTCCGCGACATGGGCGAGTTCCAGCCGTTCGCCCGCTCCGGCGAAGATGACCTTGTGATCGCCGACAACGGTGCCGCCGCGCAGCGCGGCAAAGCCGATCGTGCCAGGGTCGCGGGCGCCGGTGATGCCATCGCGGGCTGCGACACGCTGCTCGGCGAGGTCGACGGCGCGGCCGGCAGCGGCCGCCTCGCCCAGCAGCACGGCCGTGCCGGAGGGCGCATCGACCTTCATGCGATGGTGCATCTCGACGATCTCGATGTCCCAATCGGTGCCAAGCGTCGCCGCGACCTTCCGGACCAGCGCCGCCAGCAGATTGACGCCGAGACTCATATTGCCGGACCGGATAATCGGGATGCGCCGCGCCGTCTCCGCCAACGCCGCGAGATGCGCAGGTTCCAGCCCGGTCGTACCAACGACATGCAGGATGCCGGCATCGGCCGCGAGGCGCGCGAAGGCGACGGTCGCCTCCGGCGAGGTGAAATCGAACACGGCATCGCCCTGCGCGAAAGCGGCAGCGGGATCGCCCGTCACGGTCACGCCCAGCGGCGGCAATCCGGCGAGCGGACCGGCATCGGCGCCCAGGGCCGGCGAGCCCAGACGTTCGACGGCAGCGACCAGGCGGCATCCCTCAGCCTGATCGATGGCCTTGATCAGCATGCGCCCCATGCGCCCGGCGGCGCCGACGACGACGAGACGCATGTCACTCATGGGGCAGGCTCCGAAAGGGCTTCCGGACGGAAGCGGCAAGGCAGGACGACTAACGCAAGACGACCAAGGCGGGACGATTATCGCTATAAGCCGGTTCGTCGCGGCGCGACACCCGAAACCGCGCATGGCCGGACGCATGCGAAAACGGCCGGGTTGCCCCGGCCGTGATGCGATTTTGTTGCAAGATCGTGGAGGTTCAGGCCGCCTGCTGGATCGCGGAGAGCTTCCACTCACCACCACGCTCGCGCAGGAAGGTCCAGAACTCCTTGACCTCCTGCGGCGCGGTCGCGTTGCCGTCGACGACGCGGCCGCTCTTGCGATCATAAAGCGCGTTGACCAGGCTGAAGCGCATCGAGACCGTGGCGTAGTCGGTGCTGCCCTCGCGCCAGGCCTCGGACAGGTCACCCTGCAGCAGCTTGACGTCGGAGACCCGGTCGACCACGCCGCGGCGGACGTTCTCGGTCAGATCCTCGTCGAAATAGCCGAACATCTCCGGGGTGACGCGCTGGCGCAGGCCGGCCTCGTCCTCGTTCGAATAGGCGGCGTTGACCTCACCGAGCAGGCGCTCGAAGGCGCTGAAATCGGCACCCTCAAGCTGGATCGGCGTGGTCGCCGGCTGGGCCGCGCCACCGCCGAAACCGCCCATGCGGGCGGCCGCGGGCTGGGCCGCGTCGGGCTGCGCGCCATAGGCCTCGCGGCCATAGGGCGCGCCAGCGCCGGCGAGCTGCGGCTCCGACCGGCGGCGGAAGAAGCGGATGGCCAGCATGATGATGCCGGCGATCAGGCCGATCTGCAGCAAGAAACCGAGGATGCCCGCAAGCGAGGCCAGACCGCCGAAGAAGCCCGAGCCGCTGAGCATCCCGAACAGGCCGGCGCCGAGCAGGCCGGCGCCGATGCCCATCATCATGTTGCGGGCGAAGGACGGACGGGCCGCCTGCGCGGCAGCAGCGCCGGCGCCCATGCCGGGGTTGGCGACGGACGGCGAAGGCGCCGCGCTGCGCTGGAAGGACTGCGCGCCGCCGGGAATCGTATTGGTCGGGGCCGGGGCGCTGTTCGAGAACATCCCGCGGCTGCCCGAGCTGCGGCCGCCACCGGGGCGCGCCTCGGCAACCAGCGGCACCAACATCAGGGCTCCAACAACCAGGGCGACGGCACGTCCGCGACGGGCGAGCGAGATCAAAGACATTGTTCCTCCCGGAGCCTCCATGGGCTCGACGGCGCTCAATATGGGAGAGGAACGCGCGCGCCGCAAGATGGATGCTTGTTAACCGGCTGAAAGATCTCACTATTTCAAATCGGTGCATAATCATTCGTCGTGATCGCTGACCTGTGGTAAGGTGTCGCATCGTCCTCTCCGCGGACGAAGGGAAGAGCGCCATGTTCGGACATGAACCGAGGCCTCACCGACATCGCCTGTTGAGCTGGCTCCTGGCGCTGGCCGTTTTGCTGCTGATCACCGAAGCCGCCGCCGCGGGAGAACCGGCCATTCCACTCGACGGCCCGCGCCTCGCCCAGGCACCCGAGCCGCTCTGCTTCTGCTGGAACAACGGCCGCAAGATCGCGGAGGGCTCGTCCTCCTGCATCCGCACCTCGCAGGGCCCGCGCATCGCGGCCTGCAGCCGCGTGACCAACCTGATGTCCTGGCAAGTGACGGAAACACCCTGTCCCGAAAGCTGAGCCTTTCGTGCCAGCGATCCTGCGCAGGAGCGATCTTTCAGACGAGCGATCTTGCGAAACAGAAACGCCGCCGGGACATCTCCCGGCGGCGTCATCGTTTATGGCTCTTGTGGTCCTAGCGACTTCGAGACTGACCCTTGTGTCAGAACGCTCCCAGAACGATTGCCATCATGAAAACGAAGGCCGCACCCATGATCAACCGGTCGAGACGCAGCGTGACAGTCATCACACCCTCCTGTGTCATTGACCTGTCGCAGAAGCTACCAGAACTGGCAGCGGCCGCAAGGGGGCGGCACCGTGGCGGCATGGTGGCGAAGGCTAGATCATGCTTAAACTTGCGTTAAATCCTTGAATAGATTTGGGGATATTTCTGATGCCGGCAGTCGCGCAACCGGCGCCCGGAGAGGCTTCCCAAGTCGTTGCAGCACTCTTCTCCGGACTCTTCCGCATTGACCTCGGACTGAACGGCGCACCGGGCCGGCGGCAGCGCAATCGGCATCCGTTAACGCGGGAAACGCCGGATTAAGTCGGCATTCACCACTCCGCCAAAGTTAATCCGGCTGTGGCGGCCGGGGCGCAGTCGGTTGAGAAACCATTCACCAAACGCTTCGCATTTGAATGGTCATGCGACGCGTAAAACTCGCCCTCATCGCAGTTGGTCTGGCCGGCGCCGCCGGGCTGGCCGGCTGCGGCAAGTTCCAGAAACCGCAGCGCGCTCCCTGGCGCGATCAGGCGGAAGCCACCTGCATGAGCTCCGGCCAGGTGCAGCTCTCGAGCTATGTCAGCCTGCGCGGCAAGGCGATCGACGGGCCGGGCGTCTGCGGCATGCAGCAGCCGCTCAAGGTCACCGCCCTGCAGAATGGCAGCGTCGCCCTGAAGAGCCCGGCCCTGCTCGCCTGCCCGGTCGTGGCAACGACCGACCAGTGGTTCGCCGAGGTCGTGCAGCCAGCCGCGATGAACATCTTCGGCGCGCAGGTGATCGAGATCCGCGCCGGTTCCTATTCCTGCCGCTCCATGAACAACGGCACCTATACGACGGCCACTTCGGAGCATGCCTATGGCAACGCCGTCGACGTGTTCTCCTTCCGGCTGAACGACAACCGCGTCGTCACGGTCAAGGAAGGCTGGCGCGGCTCGCCGGAGGAACAGAACTTCCTGCGCGAGGTCTTCGTCGGCGCCTGCACCTATTTCGGCACGGTCCTCGGGCCGGGCGCCGATCCGATGCATTACGACCACATCCATATCGACCTCGCCCGCCATTCCAAGGGCCGGCACATCTGCAAGCCGATCATCAAATACACGCCGAACTACAACCTGCCGCCGCCGGATCCGGCCCGGACCTATTCCTCGGCGCAAAGCGCACCGGCGACCCAGCGGGACGGCGCTCCCGCCGCCACCGCCTATGCCGGCGGGCCGGCGCTGCGCCGCCCGAACGATGGCCCGCGCCCGCCCGGCGCCGTGCAGGGCGGCTATCCGGTCGCCAATAACGGCCAGGGCCAGGACCACAGCCTCGACGCCCAGATGCGGTTCCTCCAGGACTACGACGCACGCCGGCAGCAGGGCGGCCGTGCGCCGTACCGGCCGCAGCCTTTGCCCAGCGAGGCGCGCGGGCCGCTCACCCTGCCCGGCGCGGTCGAGCCGTCGGAGGAGGTCGTGCTCGGCGATGGCGGAGGTTCCGGCGTCGTCGACCAGCAGGGTTCGGAGGAGGCGCAGCCGATCACGCCGGAGCACGACCCCTTCGCCTACAGCTCAGGGCGCACGACGCGGCGCTGACCTAGGAAAGAATGTCGAGTTTCCGCGGAAATGCGCGGTCATCCCGGGCTTGACCCGGGATCTATGCAGGAGCGCCTACCGGAAAAGTTCTGGCATGGCTCCCGGATCTTCGCTTCGCTGCGTCCGGGATGACCCGTCGTTCCTCGGGGAACGCGAATTCAGGGCGCCGCCAGAACCTGGCGGCATTCCGGCGGCAGGGCATCGAGCGACATCGGCGGCTTGGGTTTCGGCTTCGGGCCAGGCTTTGGCTTCGGCGGATTGAAGATCGCCTCGCGCTGGCGTTCGACCCAGCCGGTGAGCTCGGCGCCACAGCCATCGCCGAAATTCGGCGGCTCCTGCGGCACACAGCTCGCCATGCCGGCCGGACAGGCCAGCCGGATATGGAAATGATAGTTGTGGCCCCAGATCGGCCGGACCTTGTCGAGCCAGCTTTTGTCGGCGCCCGCCTCGCGGCAAAGAGCCACCTTCAGGGCCGGATTGACGAAGACGCGCTCCACCCGCGGCTCCGAGGCCACCGCCTTGATCAGGCGGGTATGGGCGGGCGTCCAGGCATGCGGATCGACATCGCGCCAATCGGCCCGGGCCATGTTGACCGCCGGCATGTTCTCGCGCTGCTCCCCGTCGAGCCTGCTCTTCGGCATCGGCGTCAGCCAGATATCGGCATCGAGGCCGATCTGGTGCGAGGCATGGCCGGTCAGCATCGGCCCGCCGCGCGGCTGCGACATGTCGCCGACCAGAAGCCCGGACCAGCCGGTGATGCGCGGCACGTCGCGGGCGAGCTTCTCGAGATAGTCGATCAGGGCGGGATGCCCCCAGTTGCGGTTGCGGTTGAGCCGCATCACCTGCCAGCTCGGCCCGTCGAGAGGCAGCGCGGCGCCACCGGCAAGGCAGCCACGGGCATAGGAGCCGATGGCGCGCGGCGGCAGATGCGCCGGGGTCGCCTTCTGGCCGAAGAGCGAACGGGCGGCATCCGGCCAGGCGGCGATGTTGGCCGCGCGCGTCTTCGCCTCCTGATCGGCGGTGGACTGGGCCCTGGCCGCGAAGGGCACGAGGCCCGCCATGACGGTGAGGAGGGCGGCGATTCGTTTGGCGTGACGCATCGGCACAGAATCAGCGGCACTGCCCCTGGCGGTCAAGCCGCCGGATGGACAAGAGCGGATGCGGCAGGCAGCCTAGTGGCAAAAGGCGGGACAACCGCCAGCCGCAACCGGAGGACCCCCATGCCAGAGCTCATAGACCGCCGCGCCCTGCTGGCCGGCACCGGCGCCGCATTGCTGGCGTCCGGCGCCGGGCTTGCCCAGCAACCCTGGCCGCAAGGGCGGCAGGTCAAACTTGTCGTGCCCTTCACGCCCGGCGGGGCGACCGACGTGCTCGGGCGGCTCGCGGCCGACAAGCTCAGCCAGAGCTGGGGCAATGTGGTCGTCGTCGAGAACCGTCCCGGCGCCGGCAGCAATATCGGGATCGAGGCCGTCGCCAAGGCCGAGCCGAACGGCGACACGCTGCTGATCGCCTCGGTCGGGCTCGCCACGAACCGCTACCTCTATGCCAAGGTCAACTACGACCCGGTCAGGGATCTCGCGCCGATCACCATGGTGGCGCTGGTGCCAAACCTGCTCGTGGTGCGCAACGACTTGCCGGTCAAGAACGTCGCCGAGCTCGTCGCCTATGCCAAGGCCAATCCCGGCAAGCTGACCTATGCCTCCTCCGGCGTCGGCACCTCGCTGCATCTCTCGGGCGAGCTGTTCCAGAAGCTCACCGGCACGAAGATGGTGCATGTGCCCTATCGCGGCTCCTCCCAGGCGATCCAGGACCTGATGGGCGGCCGCGTCGACCTGATCTTCGACAACATCACCTCGGCCCTGCCGCAGGCCAAGGGCGGCGCCATTCGCGGGCTCGGCGTCACCACCGCCAAGCGCGCCCCGACGGCGCCGGAATACCCGCCGATCGGCGAGACGGTGCCGGGCTTCGACGTCTCGTCCTGGTTCGCGCTGTTCGCGCCGGCGAAGACGCCCCAGGCGATCATCGACAAGATCCAGGCCGATACCAAGGCCGGCCTCGCCGACCCCGCGCTGCGCGCCAAGATGGACGCGCTCGCCGCCGAGCCGGGCGGCTGGACGCCGGCCGAGCTCGCCGCCTTCCTGCAAGCCGAGCTCAAGAAATGGGGCGACCTGATCCAGGAGGCCGGGATCAAGGCCGAATAGAACGGAACAGTTGCGTCATGACCCGGGTTTTCCCCGTCGAACGCGCCTGTCGGGCGCAAACGACAAGGAAAACCTCATGTCCACGCTTCTGATCGTTCTGGTGCTGATCCTGCTGCTTGGCGGGGGCGGCTATTACGGCCATCGCAGCTATGGCCCGGCCGGGCTCGGCGGCGTCGTTGGCCTCGTTCTGGTCGTCGTGCTGATCCTGTGGCTGCTCGGCGCCATCGGCGGCGCTCCCGTCCACGTCTGAGGCCTTTGAACGGCGCCGATCAACTCCGATCGGCGCCATGCTCCCAGACGGCCACCGCCGCCGCCAGATCCTCGAGCGCGACGCCGACCGATTTGAACAGCGTGATGCCGCCGCCCGCGACGCTGCCTTGAACGCGCCCATGGCAGAGATCGGCCAAGGTGCCGGCGACCTTGTCGGCGCTGTAGCTGCCTTCGGCGATCGCGACGGCGACGTCGCCGCCCTCCTCGATCGCCTTGGCGGAATCGACGACGACGCGGGCACGCTGCAGCGCATCGGCATCGGCCTCGCGCATCTGCATGGTGAAGCCGCCGATCAGGTCGAGATGAGCCTCGCGCTTGAGCCAGTGGCCATGGATCAGCGGCTCGGTCGCGTTGGTGGCGCAGGAGATGATATCGGCGGTGCGGACCTCGCCTTCGAGATCGGTCGTGGCGCGGGCCTCGATTCCGTCCTTCGCGAGTTCGGCGACTACGGCCTCGGCCGCCTCCGGCCGCCGCGCCCAGACCGCGATGTCGGTGAGGGGCCGCACCGAACGATGCGCCTTGATGATGAAGGGGGCGAGCGCGCCGGCACCGACCATCACCATATGGCTGGCTTCCGGATTCGACATGTAGCGCGAGGCCAAAGCGGAGGCTCCCGCAGTGCGCCAGAGCGTCAGCCGGTTTCCGTCCATCACCGCGAGCGGGCGCCCCGTCGTGCCGTCCATCAGCAGATAGGCCCCGAGGACGCCCGGCAGGTTGCGCTTGCCGTTGCCGAAGAAGACCGAGAGGATCTTCGTGCCGATATAGGGCTTTTCAGCCGCCGGACCGCTCCAGGCCGGCATGGTCAGCAGGATGGCGTCGTCCTCGCCGGGCCGCTCGATCGCATATTGCCCGCGCTTGGGAGCGATGACCTCGCTGCGGAAGGCGTCGTCCAGAATGTCGATCAGGGCGGGATAGCTCAGGGCCGCGTCGATTTCGGCCACATCGAAAAGGCGCATCGAGAACTCTTTGCTTTACCGCTTTGTCTGGACGCGAACCGGTATCCGCTTCGCTTGCGAAATGGCCTGCCGCCTCGGCTTTTCCCGAAAACCGCAGGCGATTTTTCGGGCCGATCCCTCGATCGCCGTGCGTCCTATCGGACGCAAAGTGACGATCTCACTCTTTGTTTTCGCATCGGATTTTTCCGAAAAATGGATTCCACTTTTCGGTCCGATGCTCAGTTCCGTCCGTCTGTGAGGGCGGGCAGCGCCGAATCCGGCACGGCCGAGCGCAACGCCTGCGTCTCGGAGCGCAGCGCCTCGACCTCGCGGCGGCCACGGCGCGCGGCCTTGCGGTGCTTGCCCTGGGCGAGCCAGGAGGCGAGCCCCCCGACGAGAACGCCGAGGAAGATCGCCGCCAGCACCACGGCGAAGAGCGGCACATCATAGGAGAGCGCCGGCAGATCACGGCTGAGCGGGTCGAACGAAACGCGCACCGCCCCACGGTTGGCAACCGAAAACAGCACGATCAGCAACGCGACCGGCACCAGAACCAACGCCTTGAAGAAGGCTTTCATCAGCGTCTCCGTGACGGTGCCGCCGGAGCGGCCGGCGGCGCCAGTGCCATCCGGCATTTCCCGGAAACACCGAACACCTCTAGCGCCTTGCTTTATCGCATTGTCTTCAAGCGAGCCGGCGTCCGCTCCGCTCAAAGACGCTCGGGGCTCACGCCTTGCCGTTCAGGCGCAGGCGCAGCTCCTTGCCCGTCTTGAAGACGGGCACGAATTTCTCCTCGACCTCGACGGCATCCCCGGTGCGCGGGTTGCGGCCGATGCGGGCCGAGCGCGCCTTGCGGGAAAAGGCGCCAAAGCCGCGCAGCTCCACCCGGTCCCCACGCTCCAGCGCCTTCACGACCTCGTCCAGGATGGCCGAGACGATGTTCTCGATGTCGCGCTGATAGAGATGTGTGTTGCGGTCGGCAATCCGCTGGACGAGTTCCGATTTAATCATCGCTGGAATATAACCATCTGTATCAACATCACTTTTCAGCCGCAGGCTGCCAGAGCGCCAGAGGCTCGTCAAGCCGCATGCCAACGGGCTGATCCGCCGCCCGCGCAATCGTCGCCGCCAGCCCGTCGAAGCCGGCGAGACGCGCCGCCACCTCTGCGAGGCTCCACAACCCGAAGCTCGACGAGCTGCTGCGCGGGCGCCAGTCGCGCACCTTCAGATCCTTGGCAACCTTCTTCTCGCGCTCCAGCCAGGCGATGCCCTCGCGCTCGCCGCCGAGCTCGTCGATCAGCTTCAGGCCCAGCGCCTGCCGGCCGGAAAAGACGCGTCCATCGGAGGCCGTGCCGAGCTGCGTATCATTGAGGCTGCGCCGGTCATGCACCATCTGCTTGAACCAGCGATAATTGTCGTCGACCACGCTCTGCAGGGCGGCGCGAGCCTCAGGCGAGGTCGGCTCGAAGCCGTTCGGCGCGGCCTTCAGCGGGCTCGACTTGATCTCCTCGACCTTGACGCCGACCGTGCCCAGAAGCTGGCTGACATTGGGATACTGGAAGAGCACGCCGATCGAGCCGACGAGCGAGGTCTCGCGCGCGACGATGTGGTCGGTGCTCATGGCGGCGATATAGCCACCGGAGGCGGCAAGGCCGCCCACGACCGTCACCATCGGCTTCTTGGCCGCGAGCTCGCGCAGCGCGATGTGCAGCGCCTCGGCGCCGGAGGTGGTGCCGCCCGGGCTGTTGATGTCGAGCACGACGCCCGAGACAGCATTGCTCTCGCCGACCGACTTGATCAGGTCGAGCGTGCGGCGATCCCCCGAGATGAAGCCGGAGATGGAGATGCGGGCGATATGGGCGCTCGACAGCGAGGTCGCGCCGTCGCCCCGCCAGGCGAGGCCGCCGATCACCGCAGCCGCGATCACCCCGAGCACCGCCAGCACGCGCCAGAGCGTCAGCTTACGCCTGAGGCTGCGGCGGTCGGCAAGCAGATCGGCATCGGACGCCATCGGGAAACTCCTGTCGGCTGCGGGCCCGTGATGTAGCCCCGTCGCGCTGGACGGGCAAGGCGTTACGCCGCGACCGAGGCGCGCGCCCGGTCGAGAGCGAGCAGCGCGAGCCCGCTCGCGACCGAGCGGAAGGCATCACCGATATGGACCTTCTCGGCGCCGAAGCGCCGATCGAAGAGCTGCCGCACCGCCGGCACATGCGAGGTGCCGCCGGTCATGAAGACGGCCTCGATCCGCCCTGCCGCGATGCCGGCCTCGGCCAGAGCCCGGTCGAGCGCCGCCTCGATCGCGCCGACATCCTCCGCGATCCAGCGCTCGAAATCGCTCCGGCGGATCGGGCTTTCGATGGTCACGCCCACCTGATTGAAGCGCAGCACCGTCTCCTCATGCTCGGAGAGGGCAATCTTCGCGGCCGAGACGGCGCGATAGAGCTCGTAGCCGAGGTCGTATTCGATCACCGTTAGCAGGTCCTCGAGCTTGCCGGGCTCGACCGCCTCGCGGATCAGCGCGTTGAGCTCGGCCATGGTCTCGCGGCTCTTCATCAGAGAGAGCTTGTGCCATTGCGCGAAGGCGGCGTGGTAATGCGCCGGGACGGGCAGCAGCTTGTCGAAGGAGCGATACTGCGTGCCCTTGCCGAGCGCCGGCGAGACGGCGTGCTCGATGATCCGGTAGTCGAAAGTGTCGCCGGCGACGCCGACACCGGCATGGGAGAGCGGGATGGCTTCCAGCCCCGCGCGCTCGCCTGGCTCGAAGCGCATCACCGAGAAGTCGCTGGTGCCGCCGCCGAAATCGGCGACCAGCATGGTCTGCGGCGTCTTCAGATCGCGCGCATACCAATAGGCGGCGCCCAGCGGCTCATAGGCGAAATCGACCTGATCCATGCCGGCCTTGCCGTAGGAGCCTTTCAGGCGCCCGAGCGCCAGCTCCTCGTCCGGCCGCTCGCCGGCGAAGACGACGGGGCGGCCCGAGACCAGGGGCAGCGCCGAAGCATCCTCCAGCCCCTCCGTCAGATCGCCGAGGAAGACGCCGATCAGATCTTCAAGCTGGTAGAGCTTGCCGAAGAGCCGCGTCTCCTGGAAGGCGCGGCTGGAAAGATGCGTCTTGAGCGATTGCAGGAAGCGGTGCTCGCTGGTCATGCCCAGCGCCATGTCGAGGGCGTCGGGGCCGCTGACATGGGTGATGCGGGACTGCGGCGGCCGCCCCTCGCGCCAGAACATCAGCGCCGAGCGATAGGCATCGACCGCGCCCTGCTTCGTGGCGAAGGAACGCGTCACGACCGATCCGTCGGCGCCAGCCAGCGCGACGACGCTGTTGGTGGTGCCGAAATCGATGCCGATGGCGGCGGGGGTCATGGCGGGCTCCTTTGCGGATGGACAGACCAGCCCTCATCCTGAGGTGCGGACACGAGCCGGCGTCTCGAAGGATGTTCCAGAGCACACTGGAGCATCCTTCGAGACGCCGCTTCGCGGCTCCTCAGGATGAGGGCTGAGGATAATCAGCCGAAACAAAAGCCCGCGCGGATTGCTCCGCGCGGGCTGTCTTGGATGTCCGGCCGCCGAAGCGGCCGAAACCTCACTTCTTGTCGGTGGTCGTGGCCTTCTTGAGGGCCGCGCCGAGGATGTCGCCGAGCGAGGCGCCGGAGTCGGCGGAGCCGTACTGCGCCATCGCCTCCTTCTCCTCGGCCATCTCCAGAGCCTTGATCGAGACCTGGATCTTGCGGGCCTTCTTGTCGAAGAGCACGACGCGGGCGTCGATGCGCTCGCCGGCCGCGAAGCGCTCGGGGCGCTGCTCGGAACGGTCACGCGCCAGCTCGGCCCGCTTGATGAAGGTCATCATGTCGGTGTCGGCGATCTTCACGTCGAGACCGGACTCCTTCACCTCGACCACCTCGCAGGTGACGATCTGGCCCTTCTTGAACTCGCCGGCATCCACGAAGGGATCGCCGCCGAGCTGCTTGAGGCCGAGCGAGATGCGCTCCTTCTCGACGTCCACATCGAGAACGACGGCCTGCAGGACGTCGCCCTTCTTGTATTCCTCGATGACCTGCTCGCCCGGACGGTTCCAGTCGAGATCCGAGAGGTGGATCATGCCGTCGATGTCGCCTTCCAGGCCCAGGAACAGACCGAACTCGGTCTTGTTCTTGACCTCGCCCTCGACCGTCGAACCGGCCGGGTGCTGCTCGGCGAAGACTTCCCACGGGTTGCGGAGCGTCTGCTTGAGGCCGAGCGAGATGCGGCGCTTGACCGGATCGACCTCGAGGATCGCGACGTCGACTTCCTGCGAGGTCGAGACGATCTTGCCGGGGTGGACGTTCTTCTTGGTCCAGGACATCTCGGAGACGTGGATCAGGCCTTCGATGCCCGGCTCCACTTCGACGAACGCGCCGTAGTCCGTGATGTTGGTGACGCGACCCTTGAGGCGCGTACCGACCGGATAACGCTCGGCGATGCCATCCCACGGATCGGCCAGCAGCTGCTTGATGCCGAGCGAGATGCGGTGCGTGTCCTGGTTGATCTTGATGATCTTGACCTTGACCGTCTGGCCGATGGTCACGACCTCCGACGGATGGTTCACGCGGCGCCACGCCATGTCGGTGACGTGCAGCAGGCCGTCGATGCCGCCGAGGTCAACGAACGCACCGTATTCGGTGATGTTCTTGACGACGCCGTCGATGACCTGACCCTCTTCGAGCGAGGCGACGAGCTCGGAACGAGCCTCGGCGCGGGTCTCTTCGAGGACGGTGCGGCGCGACACGACGATGTTGCCGCGGCGGCGATCCATCTTGAGGATCTCGAAGGGCTGCGGCTGGCCCATCAGCGGGCCGACGTCGCGGATCGGACGGATGTCGACCTGCGAGCGCGGCAGGAAGGCCACGGCGCCGTCGAGGTCGACGGTGTAGCCGCCCTTGACGGTGTTGAAGATCATGCCGGAGACCTTCTCGCGAGCCTCGAAGGCCTTCTCGAGCTTGACCCAGCTCTCTTCGCGGCGAGCCTTGTCGCGCGAGATGACGGCTTCGCCGAGCGCGTTCTCGATCCGGTCCAGATAGACCTCGACCTCGTCGCCGACCTTGATGTCCTGATCACGGCCGGGGCCGTTGAATTCCTTGAGCGCGACGCGCCCTTCCGTCTTCAGGCCGACATCGATGATCGCCATATCCTTCTCGATGGCGACGACCTTGCCCTTGATGACGGAGCCTTCCATCGCTTCGTTGCGCGAGAAGGACTCTTCGAGCAGGGCGGCGAAATCCTCGCGACCCGCGCTGTAGCTTTCAACTGCTGACATGTAATCTCCTGGAAGCCGGCCGCGTATCCCGCGGATGTCCGGCATGGGCCCCTGGCTGGTGCTGCACACCGGATCGTCGCCTGCGGCGCCTCCTCTTCGAAGGCTTCCAGCTCCTGAGAGCCGGTGGGCACCGGGCCGCCGGTTCGATCCGTATCCTGAGGGGCGCTCCCAACACAAAACGGGAGCCGGTCTCGCTGACCGCCCCCGGCTCATGATCGATCACGACCCTTCGGACACGCCGGATTTAATGCAAGCTCCGCGCGAGAGCAAGGGCCACCGGGCGAGAGCGGCTGCGCAACGCTTTCCATGATCGCTAAGCGGCGCCGTCACACAGGTCACGCGGCGTCAAGATCAAGATGAAGGGCGCGGGTTTCGCGCGCAGCGGGTTTCGTGCCAGTCTGGCGCCGACAGGGCACGGGCTTGGGGAGAACGCTTCATGGGCTGGATCATTCTGGGGCTGATCGTCGTCCTCGCGATCTATGCGGTGATGACCTATAACGGGCTCGTCGCGATGCGGCAGCGCGTCAACCAGGCCTTCGCCGACATCGACGTCCAGCTCAAGCAGCGGCACGACCTGATCCCGAACCTCGTCGAGACGGTGAAGGGCTACGCAACCCACGAGAAATCGACGCTGGATGCCGTGATCGCCGCCCGCAACGCGGCGCAGGGCGCGAGCAGCGTCCATGACAAAGCTGCAGCCGAGCAGCAGCTCTCCGGCGCGGTCGGGCGGCTGCTGGCGCTGGGCGAGGCCTATCCCGACCTCAAGGCATCAGCCAATTTCCAGCAGCTCCAGGTCGATCTCGGCAATGTCGAGGACAAGCTCGCGGCGGCGCGGCGCTTCTTCAACAATGCGGTCGGCGAGTTCAATGCCGCGATCCAGGCCTTCCCCGCCGTGCTGTTCGCGCCGCAGATGGGCTTCACCCAGCGCGAGTTCTTCGATGTCGGCCCGGAAACCCGGGCCCAGATCGAGGTCGCCCCCAGCGTGAAGTTCTGACGGAAGGCAGGCGCTTACGGCCCGAAGCGCGTCACGCGCCATGCGGATTCGCTCCTGCGTCTCAGGTCTTTGGTGTTTCGCATGTCGTTTTCACAAAACCGCTGCGCAGTTTTGCGCGACATGCTTTAGGGAGCGGCAGCGATGGCGCAGGCCTTCGGGCTCTACACCCATCAGCGCAACAACCGGATCAGGTCCAATTTCCTGATCGCCGGGCTCTTCCTGCTGGTCTATCTCACGACCTGGGGGCTGCTGCTCGTCGCCTATGGCTATGGCGGCGTGCCCTATGGCCGCAGCGCCTTCTCGGAAGCGAACCGCATCTTCCTGTCGTGGTTTCCGTTCGTCACGCTGGCGACGATCCTGTGGGTCTTCATCGGCTTTCGCATGAACGTCGCGCTGATCGGGGCGGTGACAGGCTCGCAGGGCATCACCCAGGCGGAGAACCCCAAGCTCTACCGGATGCTCGAGAATCTCTGCATCTCACGTGGCCTGCCGATGCCCAGGCTCGCGATCATGCAGAGCGATGCCCTCAACGCCTTCGCCAGCGGCGTCAACGACAAGCAGTTCACCGTGACCGTCACCAGCGGCCTGCTGGCGCAGCTCGACGACCGGGAGGTCGAGGCCGTGCTGGCGCATGAGCTGACGCATATCCGCAATGGCGACGTCCGGCTGATGGTCGTCGCCGTGGTGATCGCCGGCGTGATCTCCTTCGTCGGCGAGATGATCTTCCGCGGCTTCGGCCGCAGCCGCATCAGGATGTCGTCGGACGATTCCAAGAAGGGCAACGGGCTCGCCGTCCTCGTCGGCGTCGCGGTGATCGCGATCTCCTGGTTCCTGGCCATCCTGATCCGCCTCTCGCTGTCGCGCTCGCGGGAATATCTCGCCGATGCCGGGGCGGTGGAGTTGACCAAGAACCCCGACGCGATGATCTCGGCCCTGCTCAAGATCTCGGGCCGGGCCGATATCGACGGCGTGCCCTCCGGCGTGATGGACATGTGCTTCGAGAACGATCCGGACGATTTCGCCGACCTGTTCTCGACCCACCCTTCCGTCACCAAGCGCGTGCAGGCGCTGATCGAGACCGCAGGCGGGCGCATGCCGGCGATGCCGCCGCACCCGCCGAAGCTCGCCGAGCGCCAGGACCTGCCGACCATGGTCGAGGAGAGCGTCGCGCGCGGGCCGTGGTCGCGCCCGCCGCAGGGGCCCGCAGCGGGCTGATCAGGCGGTAAGCTTGCCCGGATCGATCTCGAAGACGAGCGGGTAGAAGGTGTCCCAGCGGCTCCAGCGCTTCGAGCCCGCTTCGCTCACCGCCCAGAGCTTGCCATCGGGAGCGCAGCCCAGATCCTCGATGCCGCCGGGGGCCGGATAGCGCGCCAGCACCGCGCCGGTCTTCGGATCGAGACGCGAGAGAAAAGCCGGCCTGTTTCCGGCGCTCTGCGAGAGCCAGAGGTCGCCCTTCCGATCGAAGGTGGCGCCCTGCACGATCTGCGGCAGCGGCAGGGTCAGCGTCGCATCCCCCGGCTCCACGGGCTTTTCGTCGCCGGGCAGGAGGCGCTCCGCCGGCACGGCGTAGAGGCTGGGCGCGCCCGTGCGGCGAAAGGCTCCGAACCAGAGCATCCCGCCGGACGCGGCCAGAAAGGACGGCCCCATCGTCTTGTCGATCAGCCTTTCGCCGAGCGGGACGCATTCGCCGGTGTCGCAGGAACGCGCAAAATCGAGCGACAGCAGCCGCCCGGAATTGGCGACGAAGACGGTCTCCCCGAGCACCGCGAGGCCGCCGGGATGGCCGTAGGTGGCCGGCAAGGCGAAGCTGCCGAGGAGGCGTCCGTCCCTGCGCGCGAGGCGAAAGATGCGGGCCGGGCCATTATCCTGCTCCAGCGCCTCGCTCCGGTAGGCGGCGACGAGGATCTCGTCGCGGAAAACCGTGAGTCCTTGCGGCACGAAACCGTCATTCAGCCCCGGAGCCCAGTAGCGGCGCCCGATCGCCTGCTCGTTCGGCACGGCGCCGATCTCGCGCGCGTCATAGCGCGGCTCGTCCCCCGGCAGGCGCGGCCGTGCCAAGGCCGCGGGGGCGAAGAGGAGACCTGCTGCCGCGACGAATGCGCCGCGGCGCGTGAGGCCAGCAGCCTCAGCGGCCATCGCGAGCCCAGTCGAGCGCTTCCTCGAGGCGGTCGTCGCCCCAGAACAGCTCGTTGTCCCCCGTGACGAAGAAGGGCGCGCCGAAGATGCCGATCGACTTGGCGTACTCGATCTCCGCGCGCAGGCGGCCCTTCACCTCTTCGCTGCGCGAGAGGGACAACGCGCTGCCAGGATCGCCGCCCGCCTCCTTCAAGGCGGCGCTGAGCACGGCCTCCTCGGCGATGTTGCGGCCTTCGCAGAACTGGGCCCGGAAGAGGGCCTTGGAGAAGGCCGGCGTCCAGCCACCATCCCGCCCGGCGAGAGCCAGCCGGGCCGCGGTCAGCGAATTCTGCGGAAAATTCTCGGGCTTGACCATCGTGATGCCCTGCCGGCCGGCGCGCCTGGCCGTGTCGCGCCACATATAGCGACCCTTGCTCGGATAGAGCGCGAAGGGCGAGGTGGTCCAGCCCTGGGCCGCGAAGATCGGGCCCAGCAGGAAGGGGCGCCAGCGCAGCTCGACGCCGGCATTTTCGGCCAATTGCTCGATTCTCAGGGCGCTCAGGCAGGAATAGGGCGACGCGAACTCATACCAGAAGTCCAGAACGGGACGATTCGGCATTCAGCCTCCGAATTAGGTGGTCATGTCGTGTCGCGCCCGAGCGAGCCTGCGCCCTTCGGGATACGACTGCAAGCACCGCGAAAGGGCGCGCGGCGATACCCACCGGCGCCTGACGGCACCGATCCATCACGGAACGACGCGAGATCGATCAGAAGGTTCCGATTGCGTCGCCCCGATGGCTGCGATAGTGCGCCATTGCGTCCGAAACGCGGCCCGAGCGGCCGCTGGAACATTTCCGCGCTTCTTCGAACCGCGAAAATGCTCTAGGTCGTTGTTTTGTCGCATTTTCTTCACGCGGATCGATACCCACTCCGCTCGAAAATGCTCTAGCAGGAATGTGACACAGATGGCTGACAGCAGCGTGAAGAAGGTCGTTCTCGCCTATTCCGGCGGTCTCGACACCTCGATCATCCTCAAATGGCTGCAGACCACCTATCGATGCGAGGTCGTGACCTTCACCGCCGATCTCGGCCAGGGCGAGGAGCTGGGCCCGGCGCGCGACAAGGCGCTGCTGCTCGGCATCAAGCCCGAGAACATCTTCATCGAGGATCTGCGCGAGGAATTCGTGCGCGACTTCGTCTTCCCGATGTTCCGGGCGAATGCGCTCTATGAGGGCGTCTATCTGCTGGGAACCTCGATTGCGCGGCCGCTGATCGCCAAGCGCCTGATCGAGATCGCCGAGAAGGTCGGCGCCGACGCCGTCTCCCATGGCGCCACCGGCAAGGGCAACGACCAGGTCCGCTTCGAGCTGACCGCCTATGCACTGAAGCCCGACATCGCCGTGATCGCGCCCTGGCGCGAATGGGATTTGCGCTCGCGCGAGCAGCTCATCGCCTTCGCCGAGCAGCACCAGATCCCGATCGCGAAGAACAAGCGCGGCGAGGCGCCCTTCTCCGTCGACGCCAACCTGTTGCACGCCTCCTCGGAAGGCCGCGTGCTCGAGGACCCGAACGAGGAAGTGCCGGATTATGTGTTCTCGCGCACGATCTCGCCGGAGGAAGCGCCGGACAAGCCGACCGTCATCACCATCGGCTTCGAGAAGGGCGACGCGGTCTCCATCGACGGCCAGAAGCTCTCCCCGGCGACGCTGCTCGCCAAGCTCAACGATCTCGGCCGCGACAATGGCATCGGCCGGCTCGACCTGGTCGAGAACCGCTTCGTCGGCATGAAGTCGCGCGGCATGTACGAGACGCCCGGCGGCACGATCCTGCATGTCGCCCATCGCGCGATCGAGTCGATTACGCTCGACCGCGGCGCGGCGCATCTCAAGGACGAGATTATGCCGAAATATGCCGAGCTGATCTATAACGGCTTCTGGTACTCGCCCGAGCGCGAGATGCTGCAGGCGCTGATCGACAAGAGCCAGGAGTTCGTCGCCGGCGAAGTCCGCCTCAAGCTCTACAAGGGCGGCGTCCATGTCATCGGCCGCTCCAGCCCGTACTCGCTTTATGACCAGGACCTCGTCACCTTCGAAGAGGGCGCGGTCGCCTACGACCATCGCGATGCGGCCGGCTTCATCAAGCTCAACGCGCTGCGCCTGCGCACGCTCGGCCAGCGCAAGAAGAAGCTGGGGCTGTAAGGCGGCCGAACTCCACCATCGCCCGGCACACGCGACAGCGCGTGCCGGGCACGCTTTATGAACCGCGGCCCTGTTCGCGCGTTCAGCACTCACCTTTCATCGTGAGTGCCTCTGCATGAACCGTTTCGCTCCGCTTGCCGTTCTCGCCACGCTGCTGGCCGCCGCATCTGCCTCGGCGCAGGAGGTTCCGCCCGGCACCAAGCCGGCGACGCCGGAGATCGCGACCTGCAAGAGCGCGGCCCTGCAGGCGGTGTCCGCGAAGGAACCGGATATCAAGGACATCTATATCGACGAGGACGGCGCCACCGTCGCCGTGTCGGAATCGAAGATCGAGGCGATCCCGGTGACGCGCATCGTCATGGCCGAGGCCTATCTGCGGACCGACCGCTCGGACAAGCCGCGCCGCTTCCTCTGCCTGCTCGGCGAGAAGAACAAGGTGCTGCTGACCTTCTTCACCTCGCGCTGAGGCGTGGCAACAGGCTCAGCTTTCGTCGATGACCTGCGTCGAAGGCCGGTCGCGGCCATCCGCCAGTTCCTCGTGCCACCGGCCGTCCCCGTCCTGATAGACGATCCCGTCCGTGTTGCCGGCGAGCGTCTGGCGAGCCGCGGCCGAGGTGGCCGCCTTCAGCGCGGCCTCATGCGAGCGAAAGGTTTCCGACAGAACGTCGCCAACCTTATAGGCCCAGCCACCATCATGCTCGACGACTTCATACCTGACGATCGGCATGGCAACCTCCGTTCAAAAACCGGAAACCTCGCCCGGGAGCTCAGGTTCCGGCCTGCTGCGAAAGGAAACGGCGTAGATCCTCGACCTGTTCAGGCTCGAGGGCTCTCTTCGGCAGGATTTGATAGGTCGCGGGATGCGGCCAGAGCAACAGCAATCTCTCGTTCTCGAGCCAGCGCCGATAGATGGCCTCCCGCCGCATCGACAGCCTCGCCTTTGCGCCTCGCCTCAGGCCTCGCCCTGGTCGGCGGCGCGCAGGCTCTCGAGAACCGGCATCGAGGTGATGTGATAGCCCGCATCGACATGATGGACGTCGCCGGTCACGCCGCCGGAGAGGTCGGAGAGATAATACAGCGCAGAGCCGCCGATCTCGTCGAGCGTCACCGATTTGCGCAGCGGCGAATTCGCCCTCTGCCAGGACAGCATGGCGCGCGCATCGGAGATGCCGGCGCCGGCAAGCGTACGGACGGGCCCGGGTGAGAGCGCGTTGACGCGGATGCCACGCGGGCCGTAGTCGCCGGCGAGGTAGCGCACGCTCGCCTCCAGCGCCGCCTTGGCGACGCCCATGACGTTGTAGTTCGGCATGAGGCGCATCGAGCCGCCATAGGTCAGCGTGATGATGCTGCCGCCATGCGGCATGCGCTCCGCCGCCCGCTTCGTCGCCTCGGTGAAGGAGAAGCAGGAGATCACCATGGTGCGCGAGAAATTCTCGCGGCTGGTGTCGGCGTAGAGGCCCTTGAGCTCGTTCTTGTCGGAGAAGCCGATGGCGTGGACGAGGAAATCGAGCGTATTCCGCTCGGGATCGCCGCCCCAGGCCTCATCGAGCTTGGCGAAGGTCGCATCGACCGAGGCGATGTCCTCGACATCGCAGGGGATGACGAGGTCCGAGCCGATGCTCTGCGCCAGCGGCTTCACACGCTTGCCCAGCGCTTCGCCCTGATAGGTGAAAGCGAGTTCGGCGCCATGGGCGTGGAGGGTCTTGGCGATGCCCCAGGCAATCGAGTTCTGATTGGCGACCCCCATGACGAGGCCGCGCTTGTTCTGCATCAGGGGGAGCATGGCGCCCTCACGCCTCCAGGCGCTTCATGACGATGGTGGCGTTGGTGCCGCCGAAGCCGAAGGAGTTGGAGAGCACGCAGCCGAGGCCGGCATTGTCGATGCGCTTGCGCACGATCGGCATGTCGGCGAAGGCGGGGTCGAGCTCGTCGATATGGGCGCTCTCGCAGATGAAGTCGTTGTTGAGCATCAGCAGCGAGTAGATCGCCTCCTGCACGCCGGTGGCGCCGAGCGAATGACCGGTGAGCGACTTCGTCGCCGAGATCGGCGGGCTCTTGTCGCCGGCGCCGAAGACCGCGCGGATCGCCTCGATCTCCTTGGCGTCGCCGACCGGCGTCGAGGTACCGTGCGGGTTGATGTAGTCGACCTTCGCGTTGACGCCCTGCAGCGCCATGCGCATGCAGCGCTCCGCGCCCTCGCCCGACGGCGCAACCATGTCGTAGCCGTCCGAGGTCGCGCCATAGCCGACGATCTCGCCATAGATCTTGGCGCCGCGGGCCTTGGCGTGCTCCAGCTCCTCCAGCACGACGACGCCGGCGCCGCCGGCGATGACGAAGCCGTCGCGCGCCACATCATAGGCCCGCGAGGCGCGAGCCGGGGTCGCATTGAAGTCGGAGGACATCGCGCCCATGGCGTCGAACAGGACGGAGAGCGTCCAGTCCAGCTCCTCGCAGCCGCCGGCGAAGATCACATCCTGCTTGCCCCACTGGATCAGCTCATAGGCGTTGCCGATGCAGTGATTGGAGGTCGCGCAGGCCGAGGAGATCGAATAGTTGACGCCCTTGATCTTGAACCAGGTCGCGAGCGTGGCCGAGGCGGTCGAGGACATGCCCTTGGGCACTGCGAAGGGGCCGACCTTCTTCGACGAGCCGCTCTCGCGCGCCTTGTCATAAGCGTCGATCAGCGCGCGCGTGGAGGGGCCGCCCGAGCCCATGATGATGCCGGTGCGCTCGTTGCTGATCTCGGCCGGCTCCAGGCCGGCATCGACGATCGCCTGCTCCATCGCCACCTGGTTCCAGGCCGAGCCACCGCCGTGGAAGCGCATGGCGCGCCGATCGAGTACCGTCGCGGGATCGAGAGACGGGGCCCCGGCGACCTGACTGCGGAAGCCATGCTCGGCAAAGTCCTGGGCGAAGGCGATGCCCGATTTCGCCTCGTGCAGCGAGGCCAGGACCTCCTGCGTGTTGTTGCCGATGGACGAGACGATGCCCATCCCGGTGACGACGACGCGTCTCATGCTCGCTTCACTCCAGCTCTCCACCCACGGCGAGGCAGGCCTCGCCGCTCAGGATTCTCAATCGCGCAAATGGACCGTAAGGCCGCCGGACGCAAGGTCGGGCTGCGTTTTTCCTCAGGCCGCTTCGGGCTTGAACAGCCCGACGCGCATGTCGCTGACAGTGTAGATGCGCTTGCCATCGGCTTCCAGCCAGCCATCGGCGATGCCGAGGACGAGCTTCGACTTGAAGACGCGCTTGAAGTCGACGCCGTAGACCACGCGCTTGACGCTCGGCAGCACCTGATCGGCGAACTTGACCTCGCCGACGCCGAGCGCCCTGCCCCGCCCCGGCAGGCCGAGCCAGCCGAGGAAGAAGCCGGTGAGCTGCCAGAGCGCGTCGAGGCCGAGGCAACCCGGCATCACCGGATCGCCCTTGAAGTGGCAGTCGAAGAACCAGAGGTCCGGCTTGATGTCGAATTCGGCGCGGACACCGCCCTTGCCGTGGGCGCCGCCCTCTTCGGTGATCTCTGTGATACGGTCGAACATCAGCATCGGCGGCAGCGGGAGTTGCGCATTGCCCGGCCCGAACAGTTCCCCGCGGCCACAAGCGAGGATCTCCTCGTAGCTGAAAGACGATTGACGCTGCATTCCCGCTCCGTTGCCTTGTCTCGGCCGCATTCGACCGGTGGATATCGCCTGCGTGCCTAACATGCCCGACGCCGGGAACGAAAGGGCGCAGGCACATTCACCCACATGGCACGCTGACCCGCTCGGGGCAGCTCAACCCGCGCGATTGTCAGCATGCTGGCATGAGCCCGCGCTTGCGAGCCCTCGTTCGAAGTCCTACATTTCCAATCGAATGCAGATGATGCGGAGCGCAGGACGCCCGTTGCAGCAAGAAGGGCAGAGCAGAGGCATGAGCGACCAGGTTTCCCGCGACGAGGCCTATGGATCGACCGTGCGGCAGGGTTGCCCGTTCCATGACGTCCGCCACAAGCTGCGCCGCGTGGGCCTGCGGCCGACACGGCAGCGCGTCTCGCTCGGCTGGGTGCTTTTCGCCAAGGGCGACCGGCATATCAGCGCCGAGATGCTGCATGAGGAGGCGGCGAAGGAACGCATCCCGGTCTCGCTGGCGACGATCTACAACACGCTGCGCCAGTTCACCGAAGCCGGGCTGCTGCGCGAGCTCGTCATCGACGGCAACAAGACCTATTTCGACACGGCGATCCATGACCACCATCATTTCGTGGTCGAAGGCGAGAACCGCGTCATCGACATCCCCGCGCGGGAGATCGACGTCGCCACCTTGCCCACCCCGCCGGAGGGCTACGAGATTTCCCATGTCGACGTGGTCGTGCGGCTGCGCAAGATCGGCGACTGAGCCGCCGCCCTTTCCGGCTCCCTGATGCGCTTTCCGGCCGATGCCCGCCCGAAACGGTGCGGCCGATGGCCTCAGTCGACGTTTTCGTTGGGATAAACGCCCCAGAGCCGTTCCTGCGGCAGATAGCCCGTGACGTTACGGATGCTGACGCGGCACCAGGCGCGGACGCATGAGGTGACGCCGATCACCACCCCGGGCTGCAATTCGGCGACGACCGTGGCGTCGGCATCGGGCGCGCTGCGCATCGGAAACAGCTCCGCCTTGTTCCGCGACCAGGGTGCGACCAGCGCCGTCCGGCGCCCCGAAAGCAGGCTGTGCAGCACCCAGCCTTCGGTTCCGTCGGAATCGCGGACGCGCCGCCAGGTCTCGAATTCCGCCGTGACCTCCACGGGCAAGCCGGCCCGCTGATAGACCCAGCGCGTGCGATGCTCCTTCGACGGCCCTTCGCGCAGATTCACCCGGTCCGACTTCAGGCTGACATAGCGCGGCACGGGCAGGCCCGTCACCGAACCGGCCTGCATGTCCTGAGCCTGCGCGCCCGTTGCCATCGCGGCGATGAAAAAGCCCGCCACGGCAAGGCATCTCATCCGCAAGCTCAGCATCGGCTGCTCTCCCACGCGACCCGCTCCGCTCTCAGGCGAAGGGTCAAGTTGTCATCCGCCATCGCGCCGCCTAGACAAACAGGAGCCGGGCTGCACGATCGCTCCATTCCTGAGCCACCACGGTTAACGGTGGGTTGAGGAGAAGCGGTCAATCCGGCGTACCAGGAAGGGGAGTCACCATGTCGAAGAAGAAGCCGCTGGTCGTGGTGACCCGGAAGCTGCCGGCCGTGGTGGAAACCCGGATGCGCGAATTGTTCGACGCCCAGCTCAACATCGACGACAAGCCGATGTCGCAGGCCGCCCTGGTCGAGGCGGTGAAGACCGCCGATGTGCTGGTGCCGACCGTGACCGACAAGATCGACGCCGCCGTGATCGCGCAGGCCGGCGACCAGCTCAGGCTCATCGCCAATTTCGGCAACGGCGTGGACAATATCGACGTCGCCAGCGCCGTGCAGCGCGGCATCACCGTCACCAATACGCCGGGCGTCCTCACCGACGACACCGCCGACATGACGATCGCGCTGATCCTCGCTGTGGCGCGGCGCATCGCGGAAGGCGCTCGCGTCATCCCCGAAGACGATTGGGCCGGCTGGTCGCCGACCTGGATGCTCGGCAGGCGGATCACCGGCAAGCGGCTCGGCATCGTCGGCATGGGCCGGATCGGCCAGGCCGTGGCGAAGCGCGCCGCCGCCTTCGGCCTGTCGATCCACTACCATAACCGCCGCCGGGTCGATGCCCGCATCGAGGAGAAGCTCGGCGCGACCTATTGGGATTCGCTCGACCAGATGCTGGCGCGGATGGACGTCGTCTCGGTCAACTGCCCGCATACGCCGGCGACCTATCACCTGCTCTCGGCCCGGCGGCTCAAGCTGATGAAGCCCGATGCCATTCTGGTGAACACCGCGCGCGGCGAGATCGTCGACGAGACGGCGCTCGCCCGGATGCTGGAAGCCGGCGAGCTTGCCGGCGCCGGGCTCGACGTGTTCGAGCAGGAGCCCGCGATCAATCCGCGCCTGCTCAAGCTCGCGCGCCAGCACAAGGTCGTGGTCCTCCCGCATATGGGCTCGGCCACCCATGAAGGCCGCGCCGATATGGGCGAGAAGGTCATCGTCAACATCAAGACCTTCATGGACGGCCACAAGCCGCCGGACCGCGTGCTGCCGAGCATGCTCTGAGGCTCTGAGGAGAGTGCCGTCTCGAACATCCTTCGAGACGCCGCTGCGCGGCTCCTCAGGATGAGGGCTGAAAAGGTCGCTCAGGCCGCGAGCGAAGCCACCGCTCCTGGCCAATCCGCATAGCTGTCCACGACGATGGCGGCGCCGGCCGCCAGCAGGCGCTCGCGCATCGCCGCCTTGTCGCGTGCCGTGCCGGTGAAGCCGGCGACCCGCATTCCCGCCGCGCGCGCCGCCTGCACGCCGGGGACCGAATCCTCCAGCACCAGGCAATGGGCCGGCTCTGCGCCCATCTCCGCGGCGGCGAAGAGGAAGACGTCCGGCGCCGGCTTGCCGCGCGCAACCTGCGAGGCCGAGAAGACATGCGGGTCGAACAGCTCGATCAGCCCGGCCAGCGCCAGGTTGCGCCGCAAGGGCTCGAGGCTGGTCGAGGAGGCAACGCAGCGGCGCCCGACGAGACGCTCCAAAGCGCTGTGCACGCCGGGCAGCGCCCGCAACTCCTGTTCGAGACGGGCGGCGACGCCATCCTCGACGCGGCCTTCGAAATCGGCGGGAAGCGGCCGGCCGAGCGCCGCCTCGATCACCTTGAAGCCGTCAGCGAGCGGAATGCCGACCATCTGCGTGTCGTAGTCATCGAGCGTCCAGCTCGTCAGCCCGATCTCGTGACACAAGGCGAGACTGACCTCGCTATAGACCGTCTCGCTGTCGATCAGCGTGCCGTCGCAATCATAGATGACGAGATCGAACGGCATCGCCTTCCTCGCCCGAATCAGGGAGCCGCGATCAGCTCGCCCGTGCCGTGTCGAACTGGCCGGTCTTGCGGAAGCGCCAGAGATAGGACGGCACCTCGACCTCGACCGAAACCGGCGCGATGCCGAGGCCGGCGAAATCGCGCCCCTCCGCCTTCGCAGCCGCGGAGACGACATTGTCGCTGCCGAGCAGCGTCACCTGGTCGCGGGTCAGCTTGAGCTCGTTCGGCAGCAGCCCGAGCGTCAGCGTATCCACCACTTCCAGCACCCGCGCCATGATTCCGGCCAACGGCAGCGGCAAGGGCAGGATCAGGCGCTTGCGGCCGATGACCTTGCAGACATCCTCGACGAGCTCGCGCAGGCTCATCACCTCCGGCCCGCCGAGCTCATAAGTCCGGCCGGGCTCCAGCGCACCGTCGACCCCACGCGCCACGACCTCGGCGACATCGCCGACGAAGGCCGGCTGGAGCTTGGCGCTGCCGTCCCCGACCAGCGGCAGGACCGGCATCATCCGCGCCATGGAGGCGAAACGATTGAAGAAATCGTCCTCGGGGCCGAACATCACGGAGGGCCGCAGGATGACCGCGCGCGGCACGATATGGCGCACGGCGCTCTCGCCTTCCGCCTTGGTGCGAGCATAGGCCGAGCGCGATTCGGCAGCGGCGCCGAGCGCCGAGATCTGCACCAGCCGGTCGATCCCCGCCGCAGCGCAGGCCTGCGCCACAGTGCGCGCGCCGTTGGCCTGGACGGCAGCGAAGCTCTGCCGGCCGCGCTCGTTCATGATGCCGACGAGGTTGACGACCGCATCCGCGCCCTTGACCGCCGCAGCGACCGAAGCCGGGTAGCGCAGATTGGCCTGCACGGCATGGATCTGGCCGACCGTGCCGAGCGGCTGCAGGAAGCCTGCGAGATCGGGCCGGCGCACGGCGACGCGCACCCGGTAGCCGCGCTTGACCAGGGCACGCACCACATGGCGCCCGACGAAGCCGGAGCCGCCGAAGACCGTGACGAGTTGCTGAGCCGGGGCTTGAAGGGCCATCGGGAAAGCTCCGTTTAGAATGCTTCTGCCCTCCTAGATCATGTTCCGCGAAAGTGGAAATCCCTTTTGCGGCGATGCAGCGCAGAACGGCCATGCCGGCATGCGGATGCATGGTCCATCGCGGGCCTAGAGCCGGGAAAGCCGGCTTTCCGGCGTGGGCCGGGCCGCAGCGGACCGGCGATTTTCAACAGCCGCATGACGAAGCCGACACAATTCTTTTCGGATGCCGTTGACAGCGCGATCAGCCCCCCGTAAACGAGCCGCCGTTGCCCAGGTGGCGGAATTGGTAGACGCACCAGCTTCAGGTGCTGGCGCTCGCAAGGGCGTGGAGGTTCGAGTCCTCTCCTGGGCACCACTCATCTACCAGAGTGGTGGTTTGTCAGCACCTTAGCTGATATCAATGGCTTAGTGGACGCCCGAGTGATACGACCGGGTGATCCACATGGTCCTAGCAATGGCCCGGCCGTTCAAGCATCCCAAAACAGGGGTCTATTGGTTTCGCAGGGTCGTCCCAAAGGACCTGCGGGCGACCGTTGGGAAACGCGGGGCTCTTCGTTCGCTCCGGACAAAGGACCCTACCGAGGCCCGCGCTCTTCACGCGAATATCGCGGCCGAGGTTGAGAAGCACTGGGGAGCGCTCCGCTCGCCGGCTGAAACCCTGCACAGAGGCAAGTCATCGCCCTTGCCGGCGTCTTCTATCTGGAGCTGACAACCGAACTATCCGACGAGCCCGGCAGTCCTTCCGTTCGGGAGCACTGGCTTAGGATCGAGCGGGGCTCGCGACGCTGGCAAGCTGGAGCAGTGGCTTGGTCCGGAGGTGGATAAGTTGCTGGCCCGACATGGCCTCAACATCGAAGCGGCCCCCGAGGGCGGCTCCTTGTCGCCATCAGCGAAGCATCCGAGCAAGCCGCCGCGCAACTCAAGCGGAATGCCGAGAGCGACTATAGCCCCGCCCCGAGGGCTTCCCGGTTCCCCGAATGGAAACCAACGGAGGAGCCTAAAACTACCAAGCCAGCCGGCAAGACCAGCCTGACAGGCATCCTTGCGGATTGGCGGAAGGAAGCGCAGGCGACTGGCCGGAAGCCGAGCACCTTTGAGAGCTACAGCAACACCGTGGACGGCTTCGTCGCCTTTCTCGGGCATGCCGCCGCGCTGGCAGGAAAGCCGGGGCATCTCCAATCTCCGGATAGGCGCTTCCCGTTGTCAGTCAGCGGGCTCCAACGGCGATTCCGCTCAGTGAGAGGGTCGTTGAAAAGACGATTTCCCCGAAGGCACAGGACATCCGGTTTTCCCTCGGGACGGCCAATCCTCCCGACGTGAAGGCCCGCAACGCCCTCGGTGCTGCACTCGATCATCTCCCAAGCGGTCGTTCGCTTTGGGATGACGTTCACTTCGCCTTTACCGGGATCATGGCAACCTCTCCGATCACGCGAGCCGGGTTCCGGAGTTTCGTTTCTGATTGGATCTATGAACTATTACAATGTCATAGGTTTGCTGAACACGAGTATGGCTGCGATATTCTGTATCGCACTGCTAACGATATGGCGAAACAATCGCGCCCTGAAATATATAGGGGTGCTCGGCCTATCCTATGGGATTCGGTCGCTGTGCTTCGGCATTTTCTACTTTGCCTTCTCCCTTGAAAATCCGGTTTTGCGATATTCGGCGAACATCTTCCTCCTGTTCGCGATCATGCTGCTCTCTATCGGCTTGTCCAATCGGCGCTTAAGGCAGCCTCGCTACGGCGCTCTCCTTGCTATCGCTGCGATCACGCTCGGACCGCTCTACTATTATCAGTTCATCGAACCGAACCTGCTCGCCCGCGTCATCATCCTCAATTCTGGGCTGGCCCTGCTCAGCCTCGTGATGTTGTGGGATGTCGCGAGGGCGCCGCGCCGCTCGCCGGTCGAGCAGGTGCTCCTCGGGTTGTTACTCGTATCTTGCGCAGGCTATCTTCTTCGCCCGCTCTTCCTGATCGCGTCAGGGGCCTCCGGCGAGCGGTTCGAAGATTCCTACTGGCTTGTCGTTTCGATTTCTGATGCTCTTATCTGCGCGATGACTGCTGTTGGTGTGCTTGCGGTTATTGCAAGCGACGTGATGGATGAAATCAAGACTGATGCACTGATCGACACCCTGTCCGGATTGTTCAATCGCCGCGGCTTCGAACCGCGCGCACTAAGAGCGTTAGCCGAGCGGACGGCCGGCAACCCGCCTGCCATGATCCTTACTGATCTCGACCACTTCAAATCGATCAACGATCTATTCGGCCATAGCGGCGGCGACCTGATCATTCGGAGGTTTTCCGAGGTTCTCAAGCAGAAGGCGCCCGGCGATGCGATCATGGCGCGTCTTGGTGGTGAAGAATTCGCAATCCTGTTGCCTTCGAACGCGAGCGCCTCTGCCTACCAATTGGCGGAAGAGATAAGAACAGCGTTTAAACAAATCGCATTTGATACCGTAGCGGGTGAGGCGCACCCGACGGCCAGTTTTGGCGTCGCGATTGCGCGGGAGGATGAAGGCCTCCCGTCTTTAATCGAGCGAGCCGATCATGCCCTCTATAGGGCAAAGGGCAACGGTCGAGATCGCGTTAATCTTGCCGAGTAAGCCACGCTAATATGGCCATCTCAGAGGGCTACTGCAAACGCCGGACCGACTGTCCGCTATCGGGCGAAGCCGACATCGACCGGATCGATCTCGTCTTCGATCGCGCCGCACCTGGCCACGCCGGGCCTCAAATTGGGATGCTCGCTTCACGGAATGTCGAATCACGCCCGACACGATCCCATGCTTCCGTTCCCCGAGAGGTCGCCCACGCTCCTGCCCGACCCCTCGTTATCGGCATCCCGACCAGCCAAACCCGCGGATAGGCCTACGCCCGTCCGGTTGCCGCGATAGGCTGCGGGACATGGCACGAGACCTGCCCTGCACGCGGCTCTGCGGGCTGACGGCGATGAGCATGGACGATCTGATGGCGAAAATGCTCGAAAGAGCCGGGCATGGCCGCAGGGGCGCGGCGAGAGCCGTTTTTGTTCTGCTGGCCATCCTGCTGCCGTCGCAGGCGGCCTGGGCAGCCGATTGGCGCTACTGCTATGCCGGCTCGGATCGGGAGCAGCGCTTCTACCTGTCGCAGCCCTTCCAGACGGCGCGGAGCCTCGACGCCCTGGAGCGCGCCTGGGAAGGCTGGCTGACGCAGCAAGGCCTGCCGCATGAGACGACGGGTTGCCCGCGCAGCTCCGACCGCCCCGGCATCGAGGAGACGATCCAGGCCGCCATCCGCTACAACCGCACGGTCGGGCGCAGCGCCGTCGAACTCAATTGGCGGGCCGACTGAATTTCGTCAGGCAAGCCCGAGGCTGCGCCGCTCGAACATGCTCCCCATCACCGCGCGATGCTCGACAGGTCGCGCAGCGAGGATACCGGCACGATCGGAAGGATGATCCGCGAGGCACGCTGCCCGTCGCAGAAGACCGTGTTGCAGGCGATCCGCCGCCGGCGCCCTCGCCCTTCCGGATCGAAGGTGTTGGGATTGACGTCGAATTTCGGGAAGTTCGAGGAGGAGATGTCGAGCCTGATCCGATGCCCGGCCTTGAACAGCGCCGCCGTGGCGAAAGGCTCGATGGTGATGCGGAACGGAACCTCCGTTTCGATCGGCTCCGGCTTCTCCCAGGAGTTGCGATAGCGGCAGCGGAAGATGCCGTCCGTCAGGTTGAGCGCGAAGCCGGTGGGGTAGTCCGCGGAGGGCGGATGCATGTCGACCAGCTTGGCGGTGAAGTCGGTATCGGGCGCGTCGGAGGCGACCCAGAGCTCGACCGTGATCGGCCCGATCACGGCCATGTCCTGCTCCAGAGGCAAGCTCTCGAAAGCGAGCACGTCGCGGCGCGCGATCAGCGGCATGCCGGCAGCGCGCGAGCCGAAGAAGCGCGGCCCCTCGCGCTGGTCGAAACCGCCGCCCTCGAAGATCGGCTGGCCGCTCGTCAGCGCGCCGCCGATGGTCGGCACCGGATCGGCCGGGTCGAAATCATAGCTCAGGGGCGGGGCGTCGTGAGCCGGCTGCTCTTGCGACAGCACGCCATTGCCGTGGAGATACCAATCCTGCAGCTGCGTGCCCGCCAGCGGCCAGGCCGAAGCCTCGATCCAGCGGCCGCCCTGCACGAGCCGCCCCTCGGCGTCCTTCTCGCCGGAGCCGCCGCCCATCAGGAACAGGCGCAGGGTGGGATCGGCCTCGAGGCCGTTGGGTTCGTCCCTGAGCCAACGATCGAACCAGCGCCGGCGGAAATCGAGCCAGTTCGCGCCGACATTGCCATCGAAGGGCGCGGCCTCGCCGAAGGATACATCGCCGGCAAAGGTGGATTGGCGGTTCCCGTGCAGGCCGGGGCCCATGATGACGTTGACGTGGCGGCGGCCCGCTGCGCTCAAGCCGGCGAAATTGTCGAAGGTGGTCTTCACATAGACGTCGTACCAGCTCGACATCAGCATGATCGGGATGTCGGGAACCGCGTCGTAGAAGCCTTCAAGCCACAGGCCCGGCCGCTTCCATTCGGGGCCGAAGGTCCCGGCGCGCCACTGGTCGAGCAGATAGGTCTCGTATTCGGGCACCCAGCGCACCGGCGAGCGACCCTCGCTCCATGGCATCACGCGGAACCAGGCATGCAGGTCCTCGGCCGCGAGGCCGGCGGCGACGACGGGGTCGGCGAGCGCGTCCGGGCTTTCCTGCGCCCGGTTATAGGCCCAGGTCGCCTGCTTGAGCTCGAAGGCACCGCCCTGCCGGATGCCGCAGAGGAAGGCGTTCGAGAAGCCGCCGGAATCGAGGATCATGCAGGTAAGGCCAGGCGGCGTCAGCGAGGCCAGCGCCGCCTGGGTATGGGCGGCATAGGACAGGCCCATCGTGCCGATCTTGCCATTGCACCAGGGCTGCGCGACGAGCCAGGCGCAGGTGTCGTAGCCATCCTCGGCATCGGAGACGTATTTGACGAACTCGCCTTCCGAGCCGTAGCGGCCGCGACAATCCTGATAGACCACCGCATAGCCGGCCCGGACGAAATGGGCGGCCACGTCGGAGCGCGCCATCGGGCTGGCCTCGCCGCGGCCGATCTCGGCACGCGAGCGCTCGGCCTTGCCATAGGGCGTGCGCTCCATCACGACGGGAAAAGGACCCGGGAGAGCGCGGCCGTCCCGCGCCGGAAGATGGATGTCGGTGGCGAGCCGGATGCCGTCCCGCATCGTCACCATCACGTCCTTCAGCGTCACGACATCGCCGGCAGCCTCCGCCGCAGGCGAGCGTTCGGAAGCGGCCGGAGCACCGCCCTTCATCGACAGGGTGCTCATTTCGCCAGTCCCGCGCGCGCCGCCGAGGTGTCCTCGGCCATGTTCGGCTCATAGGTGATGTTGGCCTTCGAGGCCCAGGCGATCTTCTGCCAGTAGAGCGGGACCACCGGCAGCTCGGCGAAGACCATCTTCGTCGCCGCCTGGATCGCGGCGATCCGCTTGCCCTCGTCGAACTGCGTCAGCGCTTCCGCCAGCGCCTTGTCGAAGCCCGGATTGGAATAGCGCGCGCGGTTGAAGCCGCCGGTTCCGGCCTTGGGATCGGCGGTCATGAACAGGTTGCGCAGGCCGGGGCCGGCGGTCGGCGTCGTCGTGCCGAAGGAGAAGATGAAGGCGGAGAAACTCTGCCGGCTCGCGGCGCCGGCATAGACATTGTAGGGCTGCGTCACGACGCCGTTCACCTTGATGCCGCCGCGCGCGAACATCTGGCCGATCGCCTGGGCGATGTCCTTGTCCCCGGCGAAGCGGTCGTTCGAGGAATGGATGGTGATGCCGAAACCGTCCTTCAGCCCGGCCTGCTGCAGCAGCGCCTTGGCCCCGGCGAGGTCGTAGGCGACGGGCTGGAGCGCGGGATCGAAGCCTGCCACGCCGTCCGGCACGAGCTGGCCGGCCGGGACGCCCGCCCCGTTGAGCAGACGCTCGACGATCGCCGGCACGTTGATCAGCTTGGCGAGAGCCTGCCGCACCCGCAGATCGCGAAGCGGGTTCGGCTTCAGCGGCTTGCCCTCCTTGTCGGTGACGAAGGGGCTTTCCTCGCGCGCCGTGTCGAGGGCCAGATAGATCAGCCGGGCCGAGGGGATCGCATGGACCTTGAGCCCCGCGGTCTTCTCCAGCACGGGCAGATCGGCGGGCGGGACGCCGTCGATCAGATCCACAGCACCCGAGCGTAAGGCCGCAACCCGGGCGGCGTCATTGGCAATGAAGCGGATCGTCACCGTCTCGAAGGCGGGTTTTTGCCCCCAATAGCCGTCATTGCGCGTGAGGACCACGCGGTCCCCCGGCACCCATTCCTTGAACCTGTAGGGGCCGGAGCCGACCAGCCCCTCACCCTTGTTGTAGTCCTGCAGGCTCTTGCCCTCGGCAGCGGCCCTTTCGAGGATGTAGACGAAGCCGATCCTCTCCATCAGGTCGGGCGTCGGGACATCGGTCTTCACCTCCAGCGTCGTCGCATCGAGCGCCTTGACCGAAGCCACGCCGGAGACGTTGTTGGAGAAGGGCGCCGGGCTGTTGGGGACATTCCGGGCGCGCTCCAGCGAGAACACGACATCGTCGGCCGTGACCGGCTTGCCGTCCTGGAAGCGGGCGTCCTTGCGCAGGGTGACCCGCCAGGTCGTCGGATCAAGCGCCGCCCAGCTCTCGGCGAGGCTGGGATGCATGCCCAGATGCGCATCCGTCTCGACGAGCCGGTCGAAGATCTGCATCGCGATGTTCTGGTTGGGCCCGGTGCGGGAAAACAGCGGGTCCATCGCCGAGGGTTCGCTCGCCGTGCCGATGACGAGGTCGGTGGCCCACGCCGATCCCGGCGAGGCGAGGCTTGCCAGCAGCGGGAGGAGCGCGGCGAGGCGGTGCTTGCGGGTCATCGAACTCTCCTCTTCAGGCGCCAACGGCCGGCAGCGGCACGGCCGGGGCGTCGTTGAGATGGCAGGCGCTGAGATGTCGTTCGGCGACCGGCTTCAGGAGCGGCCGGGCCTGCGCGCAAGGCGCGAAGACGCGCGGGCAGCGGGGGTGGAAGGTGCAGCCGGCCGGTGGATGCAGCGGCGAGGGAATCTCGCCCCGGATCGGGGTGAAGCTGCGCCGCCGCTCCTTGACCGAGGGCAGTTCGCGCAGCAGCGCAGTGGCATAGGGGTGGTTCGGCGCGGCGAAGAAGGCCTCGGCCGGCGCGGTCTCGACCACGCGGCCGAGATACATGATCGCAACCCGGTCGCTGACGTGCTTCACCACGCTGAGATCATGGCTGATGAAGAGGTAGGTCAGGCCGAGCTCTTCGCGCAGATCCATGAACAGGTTGATGACCTGCGCCTGGATCGAGACGTCAAGGGCGGAGACCGATTCGTCGCAGACGATCATCCGCGGCTTCACCGCGAGCGCCCGGGCGATACCGATGCGCTGGCGCTGGCCGCCGGAGAACTGATGCGGGTAGCGCTTGCGGTAGGAAGGGTCGAGGCCGACCTTCTCAAGCAGTTCGGCGACATAGTCGTCGACCTCGCCGCGCCGGATCAGGCCGTGGACGCGCGGCGCCTCGCCGACGAGATCGATGACGCGCTTGCGCGGATTGAGCGAGGACATCGGGTCCTGGAAGATCACCTGGACGGCCAGGCGCATCTCCAGAGCCTCGCTGCGCGACAGCGAGGCGACGTCCTTGCCCTGCCAGAGCAGGCTGCCCTCGGTGAGTGGCAGGAGCCCTGCCAGCAACCGGCCGAGCGTGGACTTGCCGCAGCCGGACTCGCCGACGAGGCCGAGCACCTCGCCTTGCCGGATGGCGATGTCGACGCCCTCCACGGCATGGACGACCTCCTCGGAGACGTTGGCACCGAGAGCCCTGGCGAGCTTCTCCGCCGCATCCAGGCCACGGGAGAAGCGCCGAACCAGACCGCGCCCTTCGATCAGCACCTCGCTCATGCAGCAACTCCGGCCGGCAGCGGATGGTGACAGCGGAAGCTGTGATCGCCGCCTTGCAACACGGGTTCCTGCTGGCAGATCTCCGTCGCGGCGAAGCAGCGGGTGCGGAAGGCGCATCCGCCCGGCCGTGCCAGCGGAGAGGGCGAGAGGCCGGGGATCGGGCGCAGCTTCTCGCCCCGCGCCGCATTGGCAGGCAAGGCATCCATCAGGCCGCGCGTATAGGGGTGGGCCGGCCGGTCGAGCACGTCGTCGGTAAAGCCGGTTTCGACGATGCGGCCGGCATACATCACCGCGATACGGTCGGCGAGGCTGGCGACGACGCCGAGATCATGGCTGATCCAGATCAGCGCCATGCCGAACTCCGTCGCCAGCCGGCGCACCTCGAACAGGATCTGGCTCTGGATGGTGACATCGAGCGCCGTCGTCGGCTCGTCGGCGATGATGAGGTCGGGCCGGTGGAGCAGCGCGATGGCGATGGCGACGCGCTGGCGCATGCCGCCGGAGAACTGGTGCGGATAGGCCTTCAACCGCTCCTCGGGAGAGGGAATGCCGACGAGGCCGAGCGTGTCGCGGGCCCGCTCGCGCGCTTCCTTCCAGGGGACCGCGTCATGGGCGAGCACCGCCTCGACCATCTGCGTCTCGATGGAGAGCACGGGATTGAGCGTCATCATCGGGTCCTGGAAGATCATCGCGATCTTCTTGCCGCGCAGGCGCCGCAGCCTCTCGCTCGGCAACCCGACCAGATCCTCGCCCTGGAACAGGATGCGCCCGCCCGCGACCCGGCCGGGCGGCTCGATCAGGCCGAGGATCGAGAAGCCGGTGATCGACTTGCCCGAACCGGATTCGCCGACGAGGCCGAGGATCTCGCCACGGTCGATGCTGAAGGAGACGCCGTCCACGGCGCGGACCAGGCCGGCGCCACTGCCGAACCGGGTTTCGAGATTGTCGACGACGAGCACCGGGGTCATGGCTCAGCGCTCCGCCAGACGGGGGTTCAGCACTTCGCGCAGGCGGTCGCCGACGATGTTGATGCTGAAGACGAGGATGAGCAGCAAAAGCCCGGGATAGACGCTGATCCAGTACTGGCCGGAGAGCAGCACCTGATAGCCATTGGCGATCAGCAGCCCGAGAGAGGGCTGCGTGATCGGCAGGCCGATGCCGAGGAAGGACAAAGTCGCCTCGGCCGAGATCGCATTCGCGACCTGGAGCGTGCCGATGACGATCAGCGGCGAGAGGCAGTTCGGCAGGAGGTGGCCGAAGAGCATACGCGGCCGCGACAGGCCCAGCATGCGCGCCGCCTCGATATAGTCCTTGCCCTTCTCGACCAGCGCCGCGGCACGGACGGCGCGCGCGAACATCGCCCATTGCACCAGCACCAAGGCGAAGATGACCTTGCCGACCCCCTGCCCGAGAATGGCGAGCAGCATCAGCGCGACGAGCAGCGTGGGAAAGCCCAGCATCAAATCGACCAGCCGCATGATCAGGCTGTCGATGCGCCCGCCGAAATAGGCGGCCGAGAGGCCGAGCACGGTGCCGACGAGCAGGGCGACGAGACCGGCGAGGACACCGACGAGGAGCGAGGTCCGCAGGCCGTAGATCATCGCGGAGAGCATGTCGCGCCCCTGCACATCGGTGCCGAACCAGTAGACGGAACCAGTCATGCTCTCCGAGCCGGGAGGCAGCTTGGAATCGAGGATGTCGAGCGTCGACAAATCGTAGGGGTCCTGCGGAGCAAGGGCCGGGCCGAACAGGGCGGTCAGGATGAGCGCGATGCAGACGAAGGCGGCAATCGTCGCCTTCGGGCTCTTCAGGATGCCCGCCAGCGAGCGGGCAAGGAGGCTGTCGGCATCGGGGCGCAGCGCCGCGAACAGGGCAGGTTTCGCGAGAGCCATCAGTTCCGCCCCAGCCGGATGCGCGGATCGAGGATGGAATAGAGCACGTCGACCGCGAAGTTCAGCAGGATGAAGAGGCTGACGACGACGAGCAGATAGGCAACCACCACCGGGCGGTCGAGCCGCATGATCGAGTCGATCAGCAGCTTGCCGATGCCGGGCCAGGCAAAGATCGTCTCGGTGACGACGCCGAAGGCAATCAGCGAGCCGATCTCCATGCCGATCACCGTGACGAGCGGGATCATGATCGTCTTCAGCACATGGACCAGCACGACCCGGCGCTCGGTGAGGCCCTTGGCCCGGGCGAATTTCACGAAATCGAGCGGCATGGTCTCGCGCACGCCGGTCCGCGTCAGACGGATGACGAGCGCCAGCTTGAACAGAGCGAGATTGATCGCCGGCAGGATGAGGTGGCGGATACCTTCCCAGGAGGCGAAACTGGTCTCGATGCCGAAGATGTGCCCGGTCGGGCCGCGCCCGCTCGAGGGCAGCCAGCCCAGCCAGACCGAGAAGATCATCACCAGCATCATGCCCTGCCAGAAATTCGGCAGGCTGAAGCCGAGGATCGACCCGGTCATGATCGTCTCGTCGGTGACGGAGCGCGGCTTCAGGCCAGCGATCAGGCCGAGCGGAATGCCGAGCACCAGCGCGATCAGGATCGCGACCAGAGCGAGCTCCAGCGTCGCCGGCAGGCGTTCCAGGATCAGCGAGATCGAGGGCTGGTTGAACACGAAGGAGCGGCCTAGGTCGCCGTGCAGCGCATTGCCCAGGAAGGCGAGGAACTGGACGGGGAGCGGCTTGTCGAGGCCGAGCGAGGCCTCGACCTGCGCTCGCTCGGCCGCGGTCGCATCGGGCGCGATCAGCATCTCCGCCGGGTCGCCGATGGCGTAGACGCCGATGAAGACGATGACGGCCGTCGCGGCCAGCACCAGAATGCTCTGCATCAATCGTCGGATGACGAAGACGGTCATCGAAGGCTCCCGGCGTCCGGCACGGCGGCGTGATCGCCGTTCACGTGTCCCGGCGACCATGGGCGGCGCCGGAAACGCGCGCAACCGTATGCGCAAAGCGCATCGGGCTATGCCGTCGCCTCCGCCTCCAGCCGGCTCTTCAGGATCTCGATGAAGGCCTCGGCAGAGCGCGACATCGGCGCGCCCTTGAGGGTGACGATGCCGTAGGCGCCGTGGATGCACGGGCTGAAGGGACGCTGCTCGATCGGCAGATGTCGATAGAGCCCGGCGATCAGCTCGGGCACCACGGCGACTCCGAGCCCGCGCGCGACCAGCCCGCAAGTGGCCTCGACCGAATGGACCTCGATGCGCACGATCGGGAAGACGCCCGCTCGCCGCAACTGCCGCTCGAAGGCGAGACGCGCCGGCCGCTGGCGGCCGAGCATGATGATGCCATGCCCGGACAGGTCGCGCGGCGTCAGGCTCGCCCTGGCGGCCAGCGGATGGCCTGCCGGCATGATGCAGACGGATTCGGAGCGCACGATCTCGCGGGCATCGAAGCCCTTGTCGCGCGGCGGCAGGCCGACGAAGCCGATATCGGCGACGCGCGCCAGGATCATCTGCTCGATGGCGTCGTAATGGCCGCCGATCAGCTCGATCGAGGCGTCGCGGCGCTGCGACAGATAGGTCTCGATCACCTCCGGCATCAGCGTCGCGATGAAGGAATGCGGCACCGCCACCTTGAGGAAGCGCTGGCCGACCGTACCCGCCCGCAGATCTTCGGTATAGCGCTTCAATCGCGCGACGAGAGAGGTCAATTCGCCGACCTCGTCCATCAGGGCGAAGGCCTCCGGCCGGGGCAGCAGGCGCCCCTTGCTGCGCTCGAAAAGCTCGAAGCCCAGCTCCTCCTCGAGCTGCGCGAGCTGGCGGCTGACCGCCGATTGCGACAGGCCGAGCGTCGCGGCGGCGGCGATGGTCGACCCGCCCGCCATCACGGAGCGGAATATCTCGATCTGCCGGATCTTCATGGGCTGGTGTTCACAGGCTGCGGCGGCACGAGGTCACGCGAAATCGTCTTGATCCGAAAGCGATGCCGGTGCTCGCCGGCCGGTCAGCAAACCGGACAAATTGGGTTGGTGTCAAAGTCCGCGCTGCACGCCCGTTCCAGATGGGCCAGAACCGCGCGCCTATCGCACCTCATTGACATAGATATGGGCAGCCGTCGTGGCGCGATGCCAGCCGAGGATGGTGGGCACGCCCGCCTGGTCGTAGGCGACCTCGTCGATGGTGAGGATCGCCTCTCTGCCGCCGAGCTGGAGCAGCGCGATATCCTCGTCGCTGGCGAGATCGGCCGTGATCTGCTCGCGCACGGCGGAAATCCGGATGCCGTAGCGCTCCACCAGATGGAGATAGAGCAGCGGCGGCAGCTCGGCGGGATCGCGCGGCAAGCCAGGCAGCCTTTCCTCCGCCATCACCAGCTTGTCATGCATCACGGGGCGGCCATCGACCTGACGGATGCGATGGATCTTGAGCACGCCGCCGGTCCTGATCCGCAGTGCCTCGGCCTGCGTCTCCGTCGCCGGCTGCGCCTCGATGCTCAGGAACTGGCTCGTCGAGCGCACGAGGCTGCCATCGGCGCGGTGCAGGCGGAAATACTGGAAGAAGAAGCGCAGGCTGTGATGCGGCGTGCGCCCCGTCACGACCGTTCCGGTCTTGCGGCGGCGCGTGAGCAGGCCCTCCGCCACCAGATCGCTCATCGCCCGGCGGACCGTGCCGACAGCGATGCCGAAACCCTGGGCCAATGCGGTCTCGTTGGGCAGCACCATACCGGGCGGCCACTCGCCGACGAGGATGGCCTCCGACATGTGCCTCTTGACGCGCTCATAGAGCGGAGCGGCCTCGCCGGCACCGAAATTGGGCAGGATCGGCGGCCCATCGGCGCCGTTGCCTGTTCCGGCGGCAGCACGCGTCGGTTTTTTGGCATTGACAGAAGGCATGCCGTTCGGTCCTATTTCTATATAGTTTATATGAAAGAAGAGGATCCGCAAATGGCGCAGCCAACTGCGGCGTTTCAGTGGTTCCATCGCAGATCGTGCCAGCGCTGGACAAGCGCGGCGTGGCGGAACTGAGGCATGTCAGGGACCACCACCCCGCGGCAGGATGCGTCGGCGCTGGCTCAGGCCGGCGACTGGATTTCGGCCCATGCCGAGGGCGCCATCGCAGACCTCGGCCGGATGATCGCGGTCGACACCTCCTTCCCGCCGGGCCTGGGCTATGACGACTTCGCCGGGCTGATGGAAGAGCTCGTCGCGCCGCTCGGCTTCGTGGCCGAGCGCGTCACCGTGCCGGAAGCGCTGTGGCAGGTTCCGCACGGCCCGGCCGCCGGCCCGCGCACCAATCTGATCGCCCGCCGCGCCAGCGGGCGGCCGGTCTGCGGCCTTTATTTCCACGTCGACACCGTGCCGGCCGCGGCCGGCTGGAAGACCGATCCGTTGCGGATGGAGCGTGAGGGCGAGTGTCTGATCGGCCTCGGTGCCGCCGACATGAAGGGCTGCGTCGCCGCGGTGCTGCTGGCCTTGCGGGCGGCCGAGGCCTGCAGCGTCCCGCTCGCCTACGACCCGATGCTGCTGCTTTGCACCGACGAGGAAGGCGGGCTCTATCCCGGCATCCGCTATCTCGCCGAGCAGGGCCGGCTCGAAGGCCACATCGTCAACTTCAACGGCAGCGCCGAGGCGCGGATCTGGGCCGGCTGCTTCGGGCTGTTCAACCTGCTGGTGCGAATCCATGGCGAGGCGGTTCATGCGGGCGAGGGTAACCGCCGCGGGCTCGGGCACAACGCGATGGACGGGGCGCTGCCCCTGCTCAATGCGCTCGCCGCCCTGAAGGCACGCATCGCCTCGCGCGCCTCGGCTCTGCCGCCGCCGCCCGGCAAGCCGCCGCTCACGGGACAGCTCAACGTCGCCACGATCAAGGGCGGCACCTCCGGCGGCCAGGTTCCCGCCCTTGTCGAGATGACACTGAACCGCCGCTACGCGCCGGAAGAATCCTTCGAGGCCGCCCTGGCCGAGATCGAGGAGACCATCAGGCGCGCCGTCGCCTCGGTCCCCGGGCTGAACGTCGAGACGGCCCTCGTCGGCCATCTCGCTCCGACGGACGATCCGGGCGGGCCGCACTGGCCGCGCTGGCAGGCGGCGGTCGGCTCCGGCTTCGGCTATGCGCCGGAGGATTTCCGCCGCTGGGGCGCTGCCAGCGCCTCCGATTTCGGTTGGGTCCAGCGCGCCACCGGGCACAGGGAAGTCCTGCTCGGCGGCCTCGGCCGGCCCTCCCGCAATATCCATGCGCCGGGCGAGCACACCACCAGCGGCGACATCGTCTCGCTGGCGCAGGCCGTGCTGAATTACCTCGCCGCCGATTTCCGGCCCGACATCAATCCCGATCTGAGCCCGTCCCTGAGCTGAAGGAGCGTTCCATGCCGAGCATCCATCGTCGCGATTTCCTCGCCGCTTCCGCCGCTCTGAGCGGCCTCGCCCTGTCCGGCGTCCCGGCCTTCGCGCAGACGCCCCGCCGCGGCGGCACGCTGCGCGTCAGCGTCGACCAGGCGGTCTCCAAGCTGAACCCGCTCGTGACCCGCGTGAACCCGGAATATCTCGTCGCCGAATTGCTCTATTCGAGCCTGACGCGGCTGAAGGTCGATATGAGCGCGGAGCCCGACCTCGCGGAGTCCTGGACGAATTCGGCCGATCTCACCGAATGGACCTTCGTGCTCCGCAAGGGCCTGACCTTCCATGACGGCTCGCCTTGCACGGCCGCCGACGTGGTCGCGACCTTCGAGGCGATCCTCGACCCGAAGACGGCTTCGCCCGCCCGCCAGAATATCGGGCCTGTCGCGAAGGTCGCCGCCAAGGACGAGACGACGGTCGTCTTCACGCTCTCCGCGCCCTTCGCCGACCTGCCGGTGACGCTGGCCTATCTCAACGCCAAGATCGTTCCCGCCGCCGTCATCAAGGGCGGCCTTGAAAAGCTCGACCGCCAGGCGATCGGCACCGGCCCGTTCAAGCTCGTCTCCTTCGAGCCGGAGCGACAGGTCGTCGTCACCCGCAACGACGCCTATTACGACAAGGCCCGCCCCTATCTCGACAAGATCGAGGTCCTGGTCTTCCCGGATGTCAGCGCCGAGGCTTCCGCTCTGATCTCCGGCGACACCGACCTGCTCGGCACCACGCCGCCGACCGAGTTCGGCCGGCTGCAGAAGGCCTCCGGCGTCAAGGCGCTGCGCCTGGCCTCCGGCCAGTTCTGCAACGTCAATTTCGGCTGCGACCAGAAGCCCTTCAACGATGTCCGCGTGCGCCAGGCCCTGGCGCTCACCGTCGACCGCGCCGCGATGGTCGACTTCGTGACCGAAGGCTTCGGCTCGCCCGGCAACGACACGCCGCTCAACCCCGCCTACCGCTTCTATGCCGATTTGCCGGCCAAGAAGGCTGATATCGCCAAGGCCAAGGCACTGCTCGCCGAAGCCGGCTACCCCAAGGGGCTCGAAGCGACGCTGATCGCCTCCGACCGGCCGGGCCAGCGCACGCAGCTCGCCGTCGCGCTGCGCGAGATGGCCAAGCCCGCCGGCTTCGACATCAAGGTCGAGACCATGCCGCACGCGACCTATCTCGACCAGGTCTGGAAGAAGGGCTCCTTCTATGTCGGCTTTTACAACATGCAGGCGACGGCCGACGCCATCTTCTCGCTGCTCTACACCTCCAACGCCGCCTGGAACGAGACGCGCTGGAACAACGCCGCTTTCGACAAGCTGGTCTCCGAGGCCCGCACCACGATCGACGACGCCAAGCGCCGCGCGCTCTACGCCGAGGCGCAGAAGCTGATGTATGAGGAGGTGCCCTCGATCATTCCGGCCTTCTTCGATCTGCTGGCGGGGCAGCGCGATTGGGTGGAGGGCTATGAGCTCCATCCGCGCGGCTCGGTCTACCGGCTCGATTTCGTCTCGCTCGGCGCCAACGCGCCGAAGCGCGGCTGAGCGGAAACGGGCAGCGGACGTGTCGCCGGCCTATATCCTCAAGCGGATCCTGCTGATCGGCTACACGCTTCTCGTCGTGTCGCTGATCGTCTTCGCGATCACCCAGATCCTGCCGGCCGATGCCGCCGTCATGATGCTGGGCGAAAACGCGACGCCGGACGCGCTGGCGGCGCTGCGTCTCAAGATGGGACTGAACGACCCCATCTGGATGCAGTATCTGCACTGGCTCGGCGGGGTCGTGCGCGGCGATTTCGGCGTCTCGATGCGCACCGGCCAGCCGGTCGCACCGGCGATGATCGAGGCGCTCGGCCGCTCGCTGCTGCTCGCCCTATTCTCGATCGTGCTGATGCTGGCGGTCGCGATCCCGCTCGGCATCGTCGCGGCGGTGCGCCGCGGCCGCGCGGCCGATCTCGGCGTCAGCTTCCTCTCCTATATCGGCGTCTCCTTGCCGGAATTCGTCACGGCGACGCTGGTCGTTCTGGTACTGGCCGATTGGCTGCAATGGCTGCCAGCGACCGGCTATGTGCCGCTGACCGAAGACCCGCTGCGCGGGCTTAAGCATCTCGTCCTGCCGGTGCTGACGGTGTCGATGATCCTGATCGCCCATGTCTCGCGCATGGTGCGCTCCGAGCTCGTCGACGTGCTGCACTCCGACTATATCCGCGCCGCCCGGCTGAAGGGCCTCTCGAAGCGGCAGGTGCTTTTCAAGCATGCTTTGCGCAACGCGCTGCTGCCGACCATCACCATCGTCGCGCTCGATGTCGGCTACCTGCTCGGCGGCGTCATCGTGGTCGAGGAGATCTTCGCCCTGCCGGGGATCGGGCGCCAGCTCATCGTCGCGATCCAGGCGCGCGACCTGCCCTCGATCCAGGCCGGCGCGCTGATCATGGCCACGACCTATGCCGTCGCCAATTTCCTCGCCGACATCGCTTACGCCTGGCTCGACCGGAGGATCCAGTATGATTGAGATCCTCAAGCGCATGCTGCGCTCGCCGCAGGGCGCGCTCGGCCTCGTCATCGTCGGCCTGATCCTGCTCGTCGTGATCGTCGGGCCGTGGTTCGCCCCTTACGACCCCGAGAAGATGGCGCCGCTGATGCGCTACAAGCCGCCGAGCGCCCAGTTCTGGCTCGGCACCGACCAATATGGCCGCGACATCCTGAGCCGGCTGCTGCACGGCGCCCGCGCCACCGTCGTCCTGGCCATTCTGGCGACGGCGCTGGGCACGCTGGTCGGCGCCGTCATCGGCACCGTCTCGGCCTTTCTCGGCGGGCGCAGCGACGAGGCGATCATGCGCACCGTCGACGCGATCATGTCGATCCCAAGCCTGCTGCTGGCGCTGCTGATCGTGAACCTGCTCGGCAAGAGCAGCCTCAACGCGCTGCTCGCCATCGCGCTCGCCTTCGCGCCGGGCATGGCGCGGGTGACGCGCTCCGTCGCGCTTTCCGTGCGCAAGCAGGACTATGTCAATGCCGCCATCGCGCGCGGCGAGAGCGCGGCCTTCATCGTCGGGCGCGAGATGCTGCCGAATGTGGTGGCGCCGATCATCGTCGAGATGACCATCCGCGTCGCCTTCGCGGTGATGCTGTTCGCGACGCTCTCCTTCCTCGGACTGGGGGCGCAGCCGCCGGCTTCCGAATGGGGGCTGATGGTCTCGGAGGCGCGCCGCTTCATGCATCTGAGCGCCTGGATGATCCTGTGGCCGAGCCTTGCCGTCGCGCTGGTCGCGATCGGCTTCAACCTGCTCGGCGACGGGCTGCGCGACGCGCTGAACCCGAGGAGCTGAGCGATGAGCGAAACGATCCTCGACATCGCCGGCTACGGCCTCGACTACGCGACGCCGGCCGGCTTCACCCGCGCGCTCGACGATGTCTCCCTGTCGGTCGCCAAAGGCGAGGTGCTCGGCCTCGTCGGCGAATCCGGCTCCGGCAAGACCTCACTCGCCTGGGCGATCATGCGCTATCTGCCGCAGAGCGCGCGCGAGGCGGGCAGCATCGCCCTGACGGGCCAAGACCTGCTCAAGGCTTCCGAGACCGAGATCGATGCGATCCGCGGCAAGCGCATCGGCATGGTCTTCCAGGACCCGAGCACCTCGCTCAACCCGACACTGCCGCTCGGCGAGCAACTTGCTGAAGTGCTGGTGCGCCATCGCGGCCTGACGCGGAAGCAGGCCTGGGCCGAGGGCGAGGAGCGCCTTGCCCATGTCGGCCTCAAGGTGCCCAGGCAGATGATGCGGCGCTATCCGCATGAGGCTTCCGGCGGCGAGAAGCAGCGCGTCGTCATCGCCACCGCCTTCGCCTGCCAGCCGGAATGCATCATTTTCGACGAGCCGACGACCGCGCTCGACGTCATCACCGCCCGGCAGATCCTCGACCTGTTCAAGGAATTGCAGGCCGAGACCGGCGTCGCCTCGCTCTACATCTCGCACGACCTCGCGCTGGTCTCGCAGATCGCCACCAAGGTCGCGGTGATCCATCGCGGCAGGATCGTCGAACAGGGCGCGCTCAGTGAGGTCTTCGCCCGGCCGCAGGACGCCTACACGAAGAAGCTGCTGGCGGCCGTGCCGCGCCCCGATCACCGGCTCGTCGAGACGAGCGCTCCCGCCACGACCACGCCGCTCGTAGAGGTCGAGAAAGTCAGCGTGCTCTATGGCCGCAAGCCCTTCCTCGGCAACCTGCTCGGCCGGGCCAACACGCAGTTCACCGGCAATCGCGAGGTCAGCCTGTCGGTGATGCCCGGCGAAATCCTCGGCATCGTCGGGGAGTCCGGCTCGGGCAAATCGACGCTCGCCAAGGCGATGACGGGGCTCAACCGTTTCGAGGGAGAGATCCGCTTCGCCGGCCGCCGTATCACCGGCCTCTCCGACATGGACCGGAGCTATCGCCGCGACGTCCAGATCATCTTCCAGCACCCGGATTCCTCGCTCAATCCGCGCCAGCGCATCCGCGAGATTCTGTCGCGGCCGCTCGCGCTCTATGGCGAGCCGGGGGCGAGGCGGGATGCCGCGAGGATCGGCGAATTGCTGGAGCAGGTCCGGCTGCCGGCAGCTTACGCCGAGCGCTATCCGCACCAGCTCTCCGGCGGCGAGAAGCAGCGCGTCGCCATCGCGCGGGCCTTCGCCTCGAAGCCGAAGCTCGTGATCTGCGACGAGATCACCTCGGCGCTCGACGTCTCCGTGCAGGCCTCCGTGGTCGAATTGCTGGTCGACCTGCAGAAGCGCTTCGGCACGGCCTATCTCTTCATCACCCATGATCTCAATCTGGTGCGCCAGATCGCTCACCGGATCGCGGTGATGTACCGCGGCGACCTCGTCGATCTCGTCGATATCGCCACGCTCTCGACCGGGCCCCTCCATCCCTACACCCAATCCCTGCTCGAAGCCGTGCCTGCCCCGGCCACGGCTGCTGCCTGACATCAGAGGCCACATCCATGAACCCGCGCGACCTGATCCATTCGCTCGACGAGAAGGCCTGCCTCGCGCTGCTCTCGGACTGGGCCAAGCACAAGAGCTATTCGGAGACCGAGGGCGAGAAGGCGCTGGTCCGCCACGTCGTCGGCCAGATGAAGGCGATGGGCATCGAGGCGGAAGAGCAGCCCTTCGACGAGGGGCGCCGCGCCAACGCCATCGGCCGCTGGAAGGGCACGGGCGGGGGCAAGAGCCTGCTGTTCAACGGCCATCTCGACACCAACCCGGCGACCGAGGGCTGGACCGTCGATCCCTGGGGCGGCCTCGTCGATGACGAGTTCATCTACGGCATCGGCGTCTCCAACATGAAGGCGGGCGACGCCGCCTCCTACTGCGCGGTCAAGACGCTGCTCGATGCCGGGGTGAAGCTGAAGGGCGACGTGATCCTGACCTATGTCGTCGGCGAATTGCAGGGCGGCGTCGGCACGGTCGCGGCGATCCGCAACGGCATCCGCGCCGACTATTTCGTCAACAGCGAGCCGACCGACGTGCAGGCCGTGACCATGCATGCCTGCGCCTTCTCCTTCGTGATCGAGCTCACCGGCAATACCCGCCACCTCTCCAAGCGCGAGCAGGCGGTCGACGCGATCATGGCCGCCTGCGACCTGATCCCGCGCCTCAACGCGATGACGTTCTCCGGCGCGCCCTCGCCCGAGCATGAATCGATCAATCGCGTCCATGTCGGCGTCGTCCATGGCGCGCTCGGCAAGGAGCTGCACGAGTGGCGGGCGCCGCAGGTGGCGGATTACTGCAAGCTCAAGGGCTCCGGCCGCTATGCGCCTGGCCAGACGCAAGAAGGCGCGCTCGGCGACATGCAGCGCGAGCTTACCGCGCTGGAACAGCGCTTTCCGGGGCTGAAGACCTCGATCCGCATCGAGAAGAAGGAAGGGCATCAGTCGATGCCGGCCTTCGAGGTCGCCAAGGACGCCCGCATCGTCAGGACCGTCAACGCGGCCTATGAGGCCGTGCGCGGCGAGAAGCAGCCGACGGGCGCGATCAAGCCGCCCGGCTTCTTCGGCACCGATGCCGGCCATCTCTATGCCGAGGCCGGCATGGAGGGCATCGTCTGCGGGCCGGGCGGGCGCTACAACACCATGCCCGACGAACGTGTCGAGATCCGTGATTTCCTCGACATGGTCCGCATCTACATGCTGACCATCCTCGACATCTGCGAAGTCGCGTGAGCCCGATCTTCCCGCGCGAGGAATTTACCGCGCGGGCGGCCAAGGTCCGCGCGGCGATGGCAGAGGCCGGCGCGGAGCTTCTGCTGGTCGACCATGCCGAGTTCCTGGCATGGCTGACCGGCTACACCGTCTCCGAGACGATGTATCGCGCCGCCTTCCTGCCGCGCGAGGGCGAGCCCTGGTTCGTGCTGCGCGAGCTCGATGCGGGCCCTTGCCGCAACGCTTGTTGGTTTTCCGACATCGTCGGCTTTCCGGACACGGCCGAGCCGCAGGCCGTGATGGCCGAGGAGCTCCGCCGTCGCGGCTTCGCGAAGGCCCGCATCGGCGCCGACCACGCCTCCTATGGTTTCACGGCCGCGATGTGGGACCGCTTCGCGGCGCTGTTGCCGGATGTGCGCTTCATCGATCTGCCGCGGGCGAGCGACCTGCTCCGAGCGGTGAAGTCGCCGGCCGAGATCGCCCTGATCGCGGAGGCCGCCGGCATTGCCGACAAGGCGATGGCCGCCATCGCCGCGCAGGCCCGACCCGGGCTTTCGCCACGCGCTGCGGCGGCGATCGCAGCGGCCTCCTTTCTGGAGAACGGCGCCGATACCGGCGAGACGGGGCCGATCCTGCCGGGCGTCGGCGATCATGAATTCCTGCATGGCGTCATGACCGCCGATCCGCTGGCGGATGGCGACATCCTGCATGTCGAATTGATCCCGAAGCGCCGCAATTACGGCGCCCGGCTGATGCGGCCGGTGCTGATCGGTGCCGACCGGCGCGGGCTCTCGCCCCTCGCCGAGCGCCTCGTCGCCTTGCAGGACAGGCAGTTCGCGGCGATGCGGCCCGGCACCCTCGCCTGCGAGGTCGATGCGGTCCTGCGCGAGGCCGTGCTCGCCGAGGGCCTGCGCCCGGCCTATGACAACGTCACCGGCTACACGCTCGGCCTTTACGGCCGCACGCCCCGGACCAGCGACTTCTCGCGCGTCTTCCTGCCCAATGCCCGCTGGCGGCTGGAGGAGGGCATGGTCTTCCACATGTATGTCTCCGCCGCCGGCCTGGGTTTCAGCGAGACCGTCGTCGTCGAGGCCGGGGGCGGGAGGCGGTTGACCTCGACGCCCCGCGCGATGCTGACAAGCCGTCTGCGCTGAGGCGCGAACGTCACGGCCCCCCGAGATGGCGCGGCAGCCAGAGCGCAAGTTCGGGCCAGGCGAGCAGCAGCGCGATCAGCACGAAAGGCGCGACCAGGAACGGCAGGACCCCGCGATACATCGCGCCCAGGCCGATCTCCGGCGCCTGCGTGCGGATGACGAAGAGGTTCATCCCGACCGGCGGGTGGATCAGCCCGATCTCGACGACGATGACCAGCAGGACGCCGAACCAGATCGGATCGTAGCCCGTCGACAGCACGAGCGGCAGCAGCACCGGCACCGTCACCAGCACCATGCCGATCCCTTCGAGGAAGCAGCCGAGGAAGACGTAGAAGGCGACGAGCAGCAGCATGACAGCCAGCGGCGGCAGGCCGAGGGCATTGATGCCCCGGACCACGGATTGGGCCATGCCGGTCTGGACGACGAAATAGGAAAAGATCGTCGATCCCAGCACGATCAGGACGAGATTGGCGGTGATCCGTGTCGTCTCGGTGAAGGCGGTGCCGACATCGCCGGGCTTGAAGCCACGCCGCAGCAGCCCGAGCAGGAGCGCACCGAAAGCGCCGACGGCGGCAGCCTCGGTCGGGCTGAACCAGCCCAGATAGATGCCGCCGAAGGTGACCGCGAACAGCAGGACGACGTCCCAGATCGAGAGAACCAGGCGGAAGGACTGGGCCCGCCCGTCCGTCGGCAGGCGCGGTGCCGCCTCGGGCTTGAGCCAAACCCAGATCGCGACGGTGGCGAGGTACAGCGCGGTCAGAACGAGGCCGGGAATGAGCGCTGCGGCGAAGAGCTTGATGATCGAGAGCTGCGCGATGATGCCGTAGATCATCAGGATCAGCGATGGCGGGATCAGGATGCCGAGCGTCCCGCCGGCGGCGACGACGCCTGCGGCGAGCGCGGGCGAATAGCCCGCTTTCAGCATTTGCGGGATCGAGATCCGGCTCATCGTCGCCGCCGTCGCCAGCGAAGAGCCGCAGACCGCGCCGAAGGCCGCCGAGGCACCGACCGCCGCCATGGCGAGCGAGCCGCGCATGCCGGCGAAGACGGCATTGCTGGCGCGGAAGAGATCGCCCGAAAGCCCGGCCATGGTCGCGAGTGCGCCCATCAGCGTGAACAGCGGCAGCACCGAGAGCGCATAGGCCGAGGAGAGTTCGAGCGGCACCGCGCCGAAGACGAGCCGCGCCTTGGCGAAACCGTCGATCGCAGCATAGCCGACGAAGCCGACGAGGCCGAGCGCGACCGCGACGGGGATGCGGGCGAGGATCATGCCGACGAGCGTCGCCATGCCGATCAGGCCGATCGAGGTCGCGCTCATGGGGTGGCCTCCTCGTGGCGGTGGAGGGTTGGGGCCTGCGTCTCGGCGCCCGGCGGCTGCAGGGCGGCCCTGATTTGCGAGCCGATCCGGCGCAGGACGACGAGCATGGACACGACGAGGGCCAACTCGATCGTCAGCAGCAAGGTCCAGATCGGAACCGGCAGATCGGGCTTCTGATCGCCGAAACGATAGGCATCCGCGAGCGGCTGCCACAGCGTGGCGATCAGCAGGCCGAGGAAGGCCAAGGTCGCGATCTCCCCGATCAGGGTCATGCGCCCGAGCGTGCGCGGGCTCACCATCGTGTCGAAGAGATCGACCTTGATCAGTTCGTCGCGCCGGAAGCACTCCGGCAGCGCGAGAAAGGCGACGAGCACCAGCGTGACCTCGACGAGATCGAGCGTGCCGTGGATCGGCCGGTTGAAGGCGAGGCGCCCGCCGATGTCGAACATCGTCCAGAACAGCATCACGGCGAGGGCTATCGCGCCGCAAAGGGTGAGAAGGCGGGCGGGATCGAGCCGCGAACCCGCGCGACCGTTCACTGCGCCCTCCCCACGGCGGCGCGCAGCCGCTCGTAGAAGCCGCGCGCCTTCGGGTTCTTCGCTTCGGCCTTGGCCAGGAAGGTCGCGGCCAGCGGCTTGGTCTTCTCCTCGAAGGCGGCGCGCTCGGCCGGCGTCAGGTCGAGGATATCGACCTTGGCCGCACGCAAATAAGCCTCGCCCTCATCCTCCGCCGCGTCATAGAGCGCGCCGATCTTGCGGGCGGCTTCCGGGCCGGTGGTCTCGTCGATGAGCTTGCGCAGGTCCTCCGGCAGCGATTTGTAGCGTTCGGCGTTCATGACCAGCGCGAAAGTGCCGGCGGAAGCCTTGACCGGCGTCACCGACTTGATGCTCTCGGCCATCTGGAAGGATTTGGCGGCCTCGTAGTTGAACAGCATCCCCGCGATCGTGCCCTTGGCGAGCGCGTCCGAGAGTTCGGCCGGCGCGACGGCGGCGGGGCTACCGCCCCAGGCCTCGATGATCGCCGAGGCGATCGGCCCGTTGTGCCGGATGCGCAGGCCGCGCACGCCTGCGGGATCGCGCACCGCGCCCTTGTTGAAGAACAGGCTCACTGTCGGCGTCGCGATGAAATAGAGCAGCTTGGTGCCCTCGTGCTCGGCGGCGAGATCGTCGGCCATCCCCGTCACGATCGCGGATGCCTCTGCCGTGCTGATCGCCTTCGAGGCAGCGCCCTCACCCCGATTGAAGACATAAGGGAGCTGGGTGATCTCGGTCAGCGGGAAGCGGCCAGGCAGCGCGCCATGCAGGAAGAAGGCGATATCGGCGACGCCGGTGCGGGCGAGGTCGTATTGCCGCGGCATCGGCCCCATCTGCGCCGCCGGGAAGATGGTCAGCTTGAGCCGACCGTTCGAGCGCTTGGCGAGTTCCTCGCCCCATTCCTCCAGTTTCTTGTGAAGCTGATGGTTCGGCGGCAGGTAATGCGAGACCTTGAGCTCGATGGTTTGCGCGAATGCCGCCACCGACAAGGACAGGCTGAACAGCGCACCCAGCAGGGCGCCCACCACTCCTCGTATCATCGTTTCCTCCCCGGTTGTTTTATCGTTGGGTCTTCAGGCTGCCGTCGCGGATACCGGCGTGACGGCTCCCTTTTCGATGGTGCCGGTGACATGGGCGAGCAGCCCCGCCGCATCGGCCGGCAGGGCGTCGCCGCGCCAGGCGACGTGCTGGTCGGGCCGGATCAGGGCGAAACGCGCGCCATAACGCGCCGGCAGACGCCGGTCGGCCGGAGCGAGAACCGTCAGCGGGATGTCCAGAGCCGCGGCCCTGGCAGAGAAATCCGCCGCCTGCCCGGCCTCGCCCGCCGTGACCAGCAGCGTGAACCCATCTCCGAAATGGTCATAGAGCGACGAGTCGTCGGCCAGCCAGAGATGCGGGGCAAGGCAGCCGGGATGGGCCGAGGGCACATAGAGCATGAAATGCTCCGGTGGCGGCTCGCTGCCATCGGAAACGATGATCGGCGAATCCTCGTAGCGCGAGCCCAGCACGATGCCGAGCGTCCGGAATTCGCGCAGCTTGGTCGCCTCGATGATCTCGCCGACCTCGCGGCGCGTCGCCTCGCCGAGTGGCCCCGGATCCTCCAGCCCCGGCCGGACGAGCTGGTTGCTGAGCACGCCGTAATTGATCACCGCTTCCGCGATGGTGCGCTCATGCACCTTGCGCCGCTCGGCCTCGTAGCTCGCCAGCAGTTCCGGCCCGCCCCAGCCCTGGAGCGTGGCCGCGAGCTTCCAGCCGAGATCAACGGCATCGCCGATGCCCATATTCATCCCGAAGCCGCCGAAGGGCGGATGCAGATGGCAGGCATCGCCCGCCAGGAAGACGCGGCCCTTGTCGTAGCGATCGGCGACGAGCTTGTGCGCCACCCAGGGATCCTTGCCGACGATCTCGATTGCGAGGTCATGGAGGCCCGTGCCTTGCCTGATCAGCGCGACCGGGTCGACGCTCGCCGGATCGACGTCATTGGCGAGCTTGGTGACCATGAAGAACCACAAGCCCTCGCCGTCCATCGGGCCGAGCAGCGAGGGCAATTCCTCATTGACCATCCAGTACATGATCGCCTCGCCATGCGCGTGGCGGCGGGCGAGGTCGGGCGCGCGGAAGATGATGTTGTAGTTGCGCGAATAGGCCCGGTCGCCGGTCATCACCGCGCCGATCGCATCGCGGACCAGGCTGCGCGCGCCATCGGCGCCGATCAGGTAGGAACTCCTGACGCGGCGGACCGCCCCGGTCACGAGATCCTTCAGCTCACCCGTGACGCCGCTGCCGTCCTGCTCGAAGGCGGTCAGTTCGGTGCTGAAGCGGATCGTCACGCCGGGCAGCGAGGCGGCATGCTCACGCAGGACTTCTTCCAGCACATATTGCGGCACCCATTGCGCCGATTCCGAATAGAGGTCGTTGCGCGCCGGGCTGCCGTTCAACGCATTCTCGAAGCGCGCGAGCCCGGAGCCGGTCATCCGCGTGGCGAAGACGACGTTCGAGGGATAATCGCGCGGGATCGGCGAGACCTCGCGCAGCCTGTCCGCGATCCCCCAGCGACGCAGATGCTCGCGCGTGCGGACATTCGTCGTTTTGGCGCGCGGCGCATAGCCGACGCGGTCGTTGCGCTCGACCACGAGGCAACGGATGCCGCGGCGGCCGAGCTCGATGGCGGCGGCCAGCCCCACCGGGCCGGCGCCGGCAATCAGCACGTCGACATCCCAACCGCTGTCTTTCACCGCGCGCTCCTTCTGTCCTGCACCGCACCGCCCGCCCGTTCAGGCGGCGCTCCGCACGGCTTCTTCCTGGGCAATCGGGTTGACCAGCAGGCCGATGCCCTCGACCTCGACCTCGCAGACATCGCCCGGCTTCATGAAGAGCGGCGGCTTGCGCGCCACGCCGACGCCGGCCGGCGTCCCGGTGACGATGACGTCGCCCGGCTCCAGCGTGATCGCCTCGCTGATGATCGCAATCAGGCTCGCCACGTCGAAGACCATGCTGTCGGTCGAGGCGCTCTGGACGGTCTGGCCGTTGAGCCGGGTCTCGAGCTTCAATCCCCTGGCGCCCGGCGGCAATTCATCGGCCGTGACCAGCGCCGGTCCGAAGGCGCCGGTTCCGTCGAAGTTCTTGCCGACGGTCCATTGCGGCGCCTTGAACTGGTATTCGCGCACCGAGCCTTCGTTGAAGACGGCGTAGCCGGCGACATGGTCGAGCGCACGGGCCTTCGGAACATGCTTGGCGCGCCGGCCGATCACCGCCGCGATCTCGCCCTCGTAATCGAGCTGATCGGAGAGGTTCGGGCGGATCATCGGTGCGCGGTGGCCGATCAGCGTCGTCGAGAAGCGGCCGAACAGCGTCGGATAATCCGGCTGCTTGAAGCCGCTCTCGGCCGAATGGTCGGCATAGTTCAGGCCGACGCAGATGATCTTGCCGGGGCGGGACAGCACCGGCAGGAAGGTCGTCCGCTCCGGGTCGAGCAGCGCCGATGAAGGCGCCTTGTCGAGCGCGGCGGCGATGGCCGCCCGCGCCGCCTCCCCGCCTTCGACGAAAGCGAGCATGGACCCCGGCAGGCCGGAACCGGCTTCCGAGAGATCGATGAGATCCTGGCCGCGATAAGCCGCGAGCCGGGCCTTGCCGTCGCGAAGAATGGTGGCGAGACGCATGAAGGCTCTCCTTCCAATGGGGTAAAAGGCACCGGTCGCCACTGCGGCCGGAGCGGAAGCGATCGGTGTCAGGCTTCGCCGAAAAGCACGGCGAGGCGTCGCTCGGCGAAGCGCCAGGCCCCGTCCGGCTCCTTGCGATAGCGGTCGGCGTATTCGCAGATCAGGAACGGCGCGGCCGCACCCGGCCCCGGCCCGTCATGGCGATAGAGCGTCAGCACGACGCAGCCGTGCGCCGCGTCGGACGAGACCGGTTCGATCAGGATGTTGCTCTGGACATGGCGGGAGCGGCGCTCGCGCATTGCGGCACGTTCCGCACCCCATGTCGCGATGGCGGCACGCCCGAGCTTGTCCGGGCCGACGCCATAGAGCCCGGCATCCTCCGTGAAGAGCGCGCCGATGCGATCCGCCTCGCCATGGTCGATCAGCCAGGCATGGCGCTGGATCAGATCCTCGATCGCCGCACGATCCTCTGGGTTCAACGACAGCGTCATCGCGGACGAACCTCCGCCCGCCGTCAGACCGGCAGCCCGAGATCGGGCGGCGCGCCCGCCGGCTCGTAGTCGCCCTTGCGCATGCCGGCATGCAGCGCATCGAAGCCCGAACCCGCCCTATGGGCCTGGTAGACGCGCTCGGGGTCGAAGAAGGTGCCGATCGGATTGGCCTTGAAGTCCGTCGAGGTCCGCATCCACTCGCTGGACTGCTTCCAGTCGCCGTAGGTATCGCATTGCAGCTCGACGAAATTGCCCTCGGGATCGCGGTAATAGATCGAGATCGTCATGCCGTGGTCGAGGCTGAAGGCCGGCAGGATGCCCTCGTCGCGCAGCCGGGCATAGGACGACATCAAATCGTCGAAACTCTCATATTCGAAGGCGCTGTGATGCATGCCGTTATGGCTGCGCTTGTCGGGGTCGTCGCCGAGCCCGGGCGCCGACAGGAAGGCGACGCGGTGATTGGCCGCGTCATTGGTGGTCCAGGCATTGTTCGCATCCTGGAAATTCGGCGTGGCGCCGACGACTCGGCCATACCAGGCGACCATTTCGGCGAGCCGGCTGGTCTTGAAGGTGACGTGATGGAAGGCGGGCTTGATGATGTCCATGCGTTCCTCCTGCGGTGCCATTCTTCCCCGGAGGGCGCGGCGCCTGCGTTTTCGGTGGAACAGAGCTAGCGGAGGGAGATATACCTGAACAGATGACAAGAATGCCGGAGCGATCATCATCTGATATCGCTTGAGGCTCTTCGCGAGGGAGACGCGAGGATGAAGCTTCATCATTTCGAGGAGGTCGTCGCGATCGCCGAGCGCGGCAGCGTCCGGGCGGCATCGCGCCATCTGCGCGTGGCGCAGCCGGCACTGACGCGCAGCCTCGCGCTGCTCGAACGCGAGTTGGGCGCGCCCTTGTTCGAACGCCGCGCGCGTGGTGTCGTCGCCACCCCTTTCGGCCAGGCCTTCATCACGCGTGCGCGTTCGATCCTGTCGGAGATCCGGCGCACGCGCGAGGAGATGGAGCAGTTGCGCGGCGCCGGCACCGGCACCGTGACGGTCGGGCTTTCGATCGCCGCGCATCTGGCGCTGCTGCCGTCGAGCCTGCGGCCCTTCCGCCAGCGCTATCCGAACATCAAGCTGCATATCATCGAAGGCTTCTATCCCACGCTCGAAACAAGGCTGCGGGACGGCTCCGTCGATTTCTACATCGGCCCGGAGGGTGGGGCGCAATCTGTCCCCGAGCTCAGCCTCGAAGTGCTGTTCCAGAACCGGCGCGTCGTGCTCTGCCGGACCGGGCATCCGCTGGCGGGCGCGACGTCACTGCGCGATCTCGTCGGGCAGGATTGGGTGACGACATCGATCACGGCAGACGACAGCGCCGAGATCAACGCGTTCTTCGCGCGCCACGACCTGCCGGCGCCGCATCTGGCCGTGCGCAGCCAGTCCGCCCTGACCTTGCTGACCTGCCTCGCCAACACCGACCTGCTCGCGATGGTGCCGGGCCAATGGCAGGATTTCGAGATGACCGGACAGGCCCTGACCACGATCAAGATCGCCGAGGCGCTGACGGCTCCGGCGCTCGTGGTCGTGCGCCGGGCCGATCTGCCGCTCACGCCAGCAGCCCTTCACCTTCTCGACCTGATGCGGCGGGCGACGTCACGGCTCGAGCCACCCGGCAGGTTATCGCGCCCGGCAGGAGACGCGGCGATCTAGAACATTTCCGCGTTTCTCCGAATCGCAGAGATGCTCTATCGCATTTTCTTCACGCGAACCGGTGTCCACTTCGCTCGAAAATGCTCTACCGGGCGAGCAGAAGTGCCGTCAGCTCCTCGGGCGTTGTCGCGAGAGCGCCCGCCTTCGCGGCCAGGAGCGCGTCGGGATGGGAAAGGCCCCACCCGACCGCGATGCAGTCGATGCCGGCGCGCCGGGCCGCCTCGACATCGCGAACCTCGTCGCCGACGGATATCGCCTGCACCGGCATCAGCTTCAGCTGCTTCAGCACGCGCTTGAATTTCGCCGACTTGCCGAAAAGCGACGCCCCGCTCTCATAGACATCGATCAATGCGGCCGATCGGCCGAGCAGGGCGCGGACATTCTCTTCGCTATTGGAGGTGACGATCGCCAGATGCAGCCCCTGCCCCTTCAACAAGGCCAGGAGGCCACCGACCCAGGCATAGAGCTCGATCTGATCCAGATTCTCGGAGGCCAGGCTGCGCATATGCCTCGCGATGATCGGCAGTTTCCATTTTGGAACGCCGAGCGTCTCCAGAATCTGCAACGGGGTCTGCCGCCGGAGCTGCTCGCGCTCCTCTTCCGTCGTTTGCCGAAAGCGATAGCGCTGAGCGACCTCGTTGAGGACGCCATAGAACCACTCCACGCTGGTCGCGAGGGTTCCATCGAAATCAAAGATGACCAACGTCTTTGGGGCCATTCAGGCCGCTTAAATGCTGCAGTGCGACTTAGCAACAATCGATGTGACGCAGGTACCCGCCGCACCCCTCGCCATCGCATCGTCGCTCGAGGCGCTCCGGCCTTCCCGCACGCCTGCGAGACGCTGGATCATGCGCTCGTCGGTCGTACCGACAGCCGAACGATCTCCGGCTCCGGTTCCCGGTCGCTTTCATCCTTGAGGCGCGTGCCGGTGACGTTCAGCGCGAAGGCGCGCTTCATCAGCCAGGCGATCTTGTAGGCCGCCGCTTCGCTGTCGAGGCCGCCCGGACGGATATTGGACACGCAGTTCCGGCTGGCGTCGCTCAAGCCCCGCCGCGGCGACAGGGTAAGATAGGCGCCCAGGCTGTCGGGCGCGGAAAGGCCGGGCCGCTCCCCGATCAGGACGAGGCTCATGCGTGCCGCCAGCCGCTCGCCAATCTCATCTCCAAGGGCGACACGGGCGCCTTCCGCCAGCACGACCGGCGCGACGCTCAGCCCCAGATGCGCGCAATAGGCGAGAAGATGCGCGAGGAGAGGCGGCGCGTTGCCGGCCACGGCCCGCGAGGACAGGCCGTCCCCGATGACGATGACCAGATCGCAGCCATGCTTCGCCGCGCCGTCGAGCCGTGTCGCGCTGGCTTGATCCAGCCGCCGGCCGAGATCGGGACGCCGCAGATAGAGATCGCGCTGCGTTGCATCCGACCTGACCCGCAGGCAGGAGCTTCCGAGCGCCTTCACCTCGGCTTCGAGGGCGTCGATATCGAGGGCGATATGGACCGCATCGCGCGCGGCCGCATGAGCCATCTGGAAGCGCAGAACCTCGCGTGTCGGCAGGCTCGCGCCGACGCGGCCGAGCGCGACCCGCGCCGGGGTCAGCTCGGCGAGCCGCGACCACAGGGCATCGGCCTTCTTTCCACGCTCCATCTCGCCACGGTCGCGCTCGCTCATGCCGCCAGACCGATCGAGCGGGAGAGCAGCGGCAGCGCCCCCGGCTCGGCACGCAGCCGGCCGGTCGCGTCGGTGATCCCGACCTGCTGCAGCCAGGCCTCGAACTCCGGGGCGCGGCCGAGCCCCAGCAGCTCCCGGACGTAAAGCTGGTCGTGGAAGGAGGTCGACTGGTAGTTCAGCATCACGTCGTCGGCACCCGGCACGCCCATGACGAAGTTGATCCCCGATGTCGCCAGCAGGGTCAGGAGCGTGTCCATATCGTCCTGATCGGCTTCGGCATGGTTGGTGTAGCAGATGTCGCAGCCCATCGGCAGGCCGAGCAGCTTGCCGCAGAAATGGTCCTCGAGCCCGGCCCGGATGATCTGCTTGCCGTCATAGAGGTATTCCGGGCCAATGAAGCCGACGACGGTATTGACCAGGAGCGGGGAGAAGGCGCGCGCCACCGCATAGGCTCGCGCTTCCAGCGTCTGCTGGTCGACGCCGTGATGCGCCCCGGCCGAGAGCGCCGAGCCCTGCCCCGTCTCGAAATACATGACATTGTCGCCGAGCGTGCCGCGCTTCAGCGCGAGGGCGGCCTCACGCCCTTCGGCCAAGACGGCCAGATCGACGCCGAAGGAGCGGTTGGCCGCTTCGGTTCCCGCGATCGACTGAAAGACGAGGTCGATCGGCAGGCCCTTCTCGATCAGGCCGATCGTCGTCGTCACATGGGTCAGGATGCAGGATTGGGTCGGTATCTCCAGCTTCCCGATGATCTCCTCGAAGAGCCGCGCCAGATCGGCCATGACCTCCACCGAATCCGAGGCCGGATTGACGCCGATGACCGCGTCGCCGCAGCCATACATCAGCCCGTCGACGACGGAAGCCGCGATGCCGCGCCGGTCATCGGTCGGGTGGTTGGGCTGCAGGCGGACGGAAAGCCTGCGGGGCAAGCCGATCGTGTTGCGGAACCGCGTGACCACCCGGCATTTGCTCGCCGCCAGGATGAGATCCTGATTGCGCATCAGCTTGGAGACGGCGGCGGCCATCTCCGGCGTGATGCCTTTCGCCAGCGCCGCCAGCATCCGGGTATCGGCGCTCTCGGAGAGCAGGAAGTCGCGAAAATCGCCGACGGTCATATGCGCGACCGGCGCGAAGGCCTGGGCATCGTGACGATCCAGGATCAATCGCGTGACCTCGTCGCTCTCATAGGGAACGAAGGTCTCGGTGAGAAAGGCCTTGAGCGGCACCTCGGCGAGGCAGAGCTTCGCCGCCACGCATTCCTCCGCCGAACCGGCGGCGATCCCGGCGAGCATGTCGCCGGAGCGCAGGGGCGTGGCTTTCGCCATCACCTCCTTCAGATCGGCGAAGGCCCAGTTCTGATTTCCGACCGCCATGCGGTAGGCCATGGCCTCACCTCGCTTCAGAGACATCCGGACGCGGGCGGCCGAGCTGCGTTCTGGCCGGCCTCCATCCTACATGAAGAGACTTAGCACGAAGAATGCCAGCTTTCGGCGGTGAGCGACCGGCCGCAACGCCCGATTGCGGAGCTTTGCCCGCGGGACGGCTCAGGCTCCGGAAACGACCGCATAGGCCCGGAAGACGGCCCCGTAGAAGCAGCCGGAGGCCACGAGCACGAAGCCGTGCCAGATCGCATTCTGGAAGGGCAGGCTTTCCCAGACGTGGAAGATGACGCCGATCGAGTAGAGCAGACCACCCGCGAGCATGAGCCACAGGCTGGTCGCCGGCAGCTCGGCGATGCTCTGCCACAGCAGGATGCCGCTCCAGCCGATGACGAGATAGAGCACGATCGAAAGCCGATCGAGCCGGCCGGGAAAGGCGAGCTTCAGCACGACGCCCAGGACCGACGCGGCCCAGACCACGGCGAGCAGGATCTGCGCCATGAGGCTCGAGCCGAGCTTCATCAGGAAGGGCGTATAGGTTCCCGCGATCAGCACATAGATCGCCGAATGGTCGAAGCGCCGGATCAGCCACTTCATCGGCGAAACCGGCCATAGATTGTAGATCGCCGAAACGATCAGCACGGCCAGCAACGCGGCGCCGTAGATCGCGACAGGGACGAGATCGGCCGACGGCGCCGCCACGAGCACGCGCAGGATGAGTGCCGTCACCGCGGCGAGGCCGAGCGCGATCCCGAGCGCATGGACCACGCCATCGGCCCACAGCTCGGCCCGGCTGACATCGAAGCGCCCATGTCTCGGTTGCAGCAAATGACGCCCTTTCACGATCGCGCCATGCTGCGCGAATCCGGGGCAGAGCGCAAAGCGTCACTTTGACCGGTCCCTACGCAAGGCAGGGCGCAGGCTTCGGAGGGACCGGTGGAAGCGTCCGGCCGCACATTCTGCCGCCGTCACGGCAAAACCGGCTTCGATCAGTCCAAAAGCGGGGCGAAATGCTCCAGCGACGGGCTTCGCGAGGCCCGGCTCGTCGCCACGCGCTCCTGCGACGGCTCGACGCTGTAGCGTTTCGCCATCTTCAGGATGTGGTTCGAGAGCGCCTCGAGCGCCGCCGGCAGATCATCCTCTTCCAGCCTGGCGATGATCTCGAAATGCTCGGCGCTCGCTTCGCCGCGGATCGCATCCGTGGAGCGGTGCGAGCGCAGCGCCGCGACCTTTCCCGAGACGAGCCGATAGGCATTGATCAGGTAGCTGTTGCCGCTGTTCTCGATCGACACGCCATGGAACGCCGTATCCCCGTGCGAGCTGCGCAGATGATCGCCGGCGAGGACGGCCTCCTGCATGCCCTGCGCGGCCGCCTTCAGCGCGGCGAGCGTCTCGTCACGCCGGCGCCGCATGGCCAGACGCAGCGCCTCCGCCTCGATCATCAGCCGGAACTCGCAGAGATTCTCGATGTCCTCCTTTGTCGGTAGGAAGACGAAGCTGCCGCGCTGCGGCTTGATGTCGATCAGCCCCTGCTGCTCAAGCGCCGTCAAGGCTTCGTGCACCGGGCTGCGGCTGACGCCGAGCCTGGTCGCGAGCTTGTCCTCCGAGAGCGCATCGCCCAGCTCGACCTCGCCGTCGACGATCGCCTGACGCAGGCGTTCGGTCACGCGCAAGGTCAGACCTCCCCGCTGTCTTGCACCCACCTCGCCACATCTCCTTCCTGGCCACTGGGGCCGGGCGATGCCCGGCCTGTCCCCGGCGGCACGCCTCGGCGCGCGGTATCCGCCGCTAGAGCCGGATGATTTCAAATGGGATCACGAGGTGATCCCATTTGAAATCTGAATCCGTCTCTCACCTAAGAGTTGGAGCAGGATAGTCGCGAAAAACCGGTTCCCACTTTTTCGCATCCTGCTCCGAACCTAAAGCGAATCGAGGAAATTGCGCGTTCCGGCGATGCCCCGGCGCGCCTTTTCCACAAAGCTCAACGACGCGTCGCCGCGATGCGGCGTCTCGACGCTGATCGCGATGTCCGGCGGCAGCTCCGCCATCAGTTCCCCCAGCCACAGGCCGCCTTCGCCCGGGATCATGCGCGCGCCCCGCGCTTCCGCGATGCGGCCCGCATCGTCGACCGGTTGGCTCACGGGAGCATCGCAGAGCTGGAGATAGAGCACCTTGTCCCGCAGCGCCGCGACCGCCGCCGGCCCGCCGCCCGAGCGCGACAGATGCAAGGCGTCGAGCAGGATCCCGACATTCTCGCGTCCTGGCGCGGCAGCGAGCTGCGCCGCATCCTCGATGGTCGCCGCGGCGCGCCAGCGCATGAACTCGATCGCGATCGCGATGCCGTGCCCGCCGGCGATATCCGCGATCCGCCCGAGATTGTCGGAGGCCCGCGACAGATCGGGATCCTCCGAGGTGATCTGCATCAGTGGCATGCCGAATTCCGCCGCCGTCTCGATGACGGGCAGCCAGGACTCGATCGCTGTGTCCGCTCGGAGGGTGAAGACCTCGCCATCGAGAAAGCCGATCCCGAGATCGGCGGCCGTCGTCCGGATCTCGCGGATCAGCGCCTTGTCGCCGACGATGGGATGCGCAAGCTCGAGCCCGAGCGGCGCGATCAGCCTGAGGCCGGCCGCGTCGTAGCCGGCCGCCGCGGCGCAGCGGACATGCTCGACCGGCGGGCAACCCTGGACGGTGAGATAAGCCAGCGACAGGCTGTGCTGCTTGTACATGCCGTCCTCAATAGGTCGCGCGGCCGCCCGAGACGTCGAAGACGGCGCCGGTCGAGAACGAGCACTCCTCCGACGCCAGCCAGCCCGCCAGCGCCGCCACCTCCTCCGCCTGTCCGAGCCGGCCGACCGGAATCTTGGAGACGACATAGGCCCTGAATTCGGGCGTGAGCTGCTGAAGCATCTCGGTCTCGATCGCCGCCGGCGTCACGCAGTTCACCCGGATCTGCGTGGTCGCGAGTTCCTTGCCGATCGACTTGGTCAGGCCGATCACGCCGGCCTTGGAGGCGGAATAGGCGACCGCGTTGGGATTGCCCTCCTTGCCGGCGATCGACGCCATGTTGACGATGCGGCCATAGCCGGTCTTGAGCATCTCGCGCACCGCCGCCTGGCAGCAATGGAAGACGGCGTCGAGATTGAGCGACATGACGAAGCGCCAGCCCTCGCTGGGATACTCCGCGAAGGGGGCCAGCGGCCCGTTATGGCCGGCACAGGTGACGAGGATGCCGAGCGGGCCGAGTTCTCCGACGACGCGGGTCGTCGCATCCGCGACCGCCTTCTCGTCGGTCACGTCGACCGCATAACCCCTGGCGCCCGGCAGCTTCGCGGCCGCAGCGACGGCGCGGTCGCCGTCGATGTCCCAGATCGCGACCTTGTGGCCTTTCGCGGCCAGGCGCGCAGCGATCGGAAAGCCCAGCCCGCCTGCCCCTCCCGTCACGATCGCGACGCGCGGTGTCTCGCTTCCCTGCATTTCATCCTCCCGGGAGCCGGGCCCTTCTGACAACGGGCACTTGACTCATTCGACATACTAACATTCTAGTAGGTTAGTTGGAGAGGAAACGAGCTCCTTGTCAAGCGGCCGATTGCAGAGCCCGCAGGCAGGAGCGTCTGAGAGACGGGTACGATGGGACTGAAGGGATCAGCTTTTCTCGCGATCTGGCACGATATCGCCGAAGGCGGGCACGAAGCCTATATCGAGTGGCACACGCGCGAGCACATGCCGGAACGGCTGTCGATCCCCGGCTTTCGCACCGGCAAGCGCCTGCATGCGCCGCAGGCAGCCCGCCATGTCTTCGGGACGATCTATGCGGCCGATGATGTCGAGGTCTTCCGCTCCCCGGCCTATCTCGAACGGCTGAACCATCCCACGCGCTGGACGGCGGAGATCGCGCCGAGCTTCCAGAATTTCCTGCGCGTCGCCTGCGACAGGGTCGCGTCGGCCGGGACCGGCGACGGCGGCAGCATGGCGACGCTGCGCTTCGATTTCGCGGAGGCCGGCAGCGGCGCAGTCCTGCGACAGGCGGCGCAGGGCCTCGTCGATGCCGTGCTCGCCCTGCCCGGCGTCGCCTGCGCCCATCTCGGGATCGCCCGCAGCGAGGTTTCCGGCGTCCGCACCCGCGAGACGGAGCTGCGCAGCGCGATGGCGGAGAGAGGCTTCGACGTCGTGCTGCTGCTGGAAGGCGCGTCCCAGGCCGGAATCGAGGCGGCCCTGCCCGAGGCACAACGGCTAGCGATAGCCACCGGGGCTCTCGCGGCACCCCGCGCCGATGTCTACGAAACCGCCTTCAGCCTCACCAGCGAGGATATGCAGGCGCAATAACCGCGCACAGGCTCGCGCGGGATGAACGACCCCGAAAGCCGGATTCAGCTTCCAGGCTTTCGACGAGGGGCAAGAGATCGAAGCGGCAACGCTTCGAGGTCAGGCAGCCGGCCCAAGAAGCCGGCGACATATCAGCACGTCAGAGGAGGATTCATGTTGGGCATTTCTTCACTTCGCGCCGCCGCATTTGCCTTGGTGGCAGGGCTCGGCTTCGTCGGCGCCACCGCGCAGGCCGACGCCCAGTCGCTCGAAAAGATCAAGAAGGCGGGCGTCATCCGCATCGGCGTGATGGGCGAGCAGGCTCCCTGGGGCTCGATCGACGCGAGCGGCCAGAACATCGGCTACGACGTCGATGTGGGCCGGCTGATCGGCGAGGAGCTCGGCGTCAAGGTCGAGTTCGTGCCGAACGCCGTGGCCGCCCGCATTCCCAACCTGCTGACCAACAAGGTCGATCTGCAGATGGCCGTGATGGGCATGTATCCCGACCGCGCCAAGGCGGTGCAGTTCTCGAAGCCCTATTCGGGCCTGAAGATCATCCTGCTCTCCAGCAAGAAGAACAAGATCGAGACCATCGAGGATGCCCGCAACCTGCGCATCGGCGTGCCGCGCGGCGCCGCGCAGGACAAGTCGATCACGACGCTGCTCGGCGACGTCCCCAATATCCGCCGCTTCGACGACGACAGCTCGACGATGCAGGCCCTGGTCTCCGGCCAGGTCGATGCGATCGGCGGCAACACGACCTACAAGATCAATCTCGACAGGGCCTCGCCCGGCAACGACTACGAGCAGAAGCTGGTCTTCAACGAGCAGTGGCAGGGCATCTGCACCAAGCTCGGCGATGCCGAGATCAATGCCTGGCTCAACCAGTTCATCGACAAGGTCGCGGCCGATGGCCGGCTCGCGAAGATCAGCGAGAAATGGCTGGCCCAGCCCCTGCCGAGCTTCCCGGCCGCCGTCGAGGGCGTGCCCTTCACCGTGAAGTGACGGGCCGCACCGAGCGCCACCCGACCCTCTTGAGACGAGGCGCGACCGCATCCATGCGGCCGCGTCCGGCTGCCGATCTCGCCAGGAACCGCCATGCGAACGATCTTCATCCTGAACGGACCGAACCTCAATCTGCTCGGCCAGCGCGAGCCTGAGATCTACGGCCGCACCACCCTCGACGAGATCCGGGGCTGGTGCGAGACCGATGCAAACGAACTCGGTCTTGCCATCGACTTCCGCCAGTCGAATTTCGAAGGCGAGATCATCGAGGCGATCCATGCCGCACGGAAGGATGCCGCCGGCATCATCATCAATCCGGCGGGCTATACCTTCACCTCGATCGCGATTCTGGACGCGCTCAAGATGTTCGATCGCCCGAAGATCGAACTGCACATCTCGAACATCCATCAGCGCGAGGCGATCTACCACAACTCGCTGGTCTCGAAGACGGCCACCGCCGTAATCGCCGGGCTCGGCGCCTATGGTTATCGGCTCGCGCTGCGCGCCATGGCAGAGCTGACCCGATGATCCGCATCGCCCTGCTTGGAGCCGGCCTCATCGGCCGCGAGCACGCGGACCTGATGGCGTCGCATCCCGACATCGCCATCGCCGCCATCTGCGACCCCTCCCCTGAGGCCGCGAAGCTGGCCGAGCGGCTGTCGGTGCCGTACCGGTCCGACTATGTCGCCATGCTCGACGAGTTGCGCCCCGACGGCGCGATCATCGCGCTGCCGAACCAGCTCCACGCCCCGGCAGCGCTGGCCTGCATCGAACGCGGCATCGCCTGCCTGATCGAGAAGCCCATCGCGGAAAGCATCGCTTCCGCCGCCCGGATCGTCGAGGCGTCCGAACGCACCGGCGTGCCGGTGCTGGTCGGCCATCAACGCCGCCACAGCCCCGACATCCGCGCGGCGAAGCAGGCGATCGCGGCCGGCGAGCTCGGCGACATCGTCGCCGTCAACGGCATGACGCTGTTCGACAAGCCGGCCAACTATTTCGACGTCGCCTGGCGGAAGAGCGCCGGCGGGGGCGTGCTGCTCATCAACCTGATCCACGACATCGACATCCTGCGCCATCTGGTCGGCGAGATCGACAGCATCCGCGCCTTCACCTCCCATGCGCGCGGCTTTGCGGTCGAGGATGGAGCGAGTCTCTCGATTCGCTTCGCCAATGGCGCGCTGGGCAGCTTCATCATCTCCGACAACGCCGTCAGCCCCTGGGCCTGGGAATACAGCTCCGGCCAGGCGCTCTACCATCCCACGCAGCCGGGGCCTTGCCTGTTCCTGGCCGGGCGCAAGGCTGCCCTGTCGGTCTCGGACATGTATCTGTGGCGTCACGAGCGCGACGACGAACACTGGCAGCACCCGCTGGCGCGGCATTACCGCGGCGCTGCCGGCCTGCCGACCTATGTCGCCCAGCTTACCCATTTCGCCGCCGTCGTCAGGCGGGAGCAGCAGCCGCTGATCACCGCCCGGGACGGCATGGCCACGCTGGCCGCGACGCTCGCGGTCGATCTTGCCGCCCGCGAAGACCGCACGGTCACGCTGGCGGAGATGCTCGTACAAGGAGGAGCGGCCCCATGACCGGCACGATCGCAGCGACGACCAAGACAATCCAGGGCGAGGTCATTCCGGCGCTGGGGTTCGGAACCTTCGAGATCACCGGCCCGGCCGGCGAGGCGGCGATCCGGACCGCGATAGATCTCGGCTACCGGCAGATCGATACGGCGATCCGCTATGGCAACGAAGCCGAGGTCGGGCGGGCGATCCGCGCCTCCGGCGTACCGCGCGGCGAGCTCTTCGTCACGACCAAGATCTGGTTCAACGACCTCGCGCCGGAGACCGTCCATCGCCGCGTCGACGAAAGCCTCGACCGGCTCGGGCTCGACCAGGTCGACCTGCTGCTCGTCCACTGGCCGACGAAGGATGTTCCGCTGGCTGAGACGCTGGCAGCCTTCGCCGAGGAGAAGCGGAAGGGACGCACGCGATTGATCGGCGTCAGCAACTTCCCGGTCGCGCTGCTCGACGAGGCGCTGGAGGTCCACAAGGCCGAATTGTTCTGCAATCAGGTCGAGTATCACCCCTTCCTGTCGCAGGAGAAGCTGCTGGCCCGGATGCGGCGCGCCGGCATGCTGCTGAACGCCTACCAGCCGATTGCGCGCGGCAAGGTCTTCGACAACGATCTGCTCAATGCGCTCGGCCGCAAATACGGGAAGTCGGCGGGACAGGTGACGCTGCGCTGGCTGGTCCAGCAGGATGGCGTCGGCGCGATCCCGCGCTCGTCCAAGCCCGAGAACATGCGGGCCAATCTCGAGATCTTCGATTTCGAGCTGTCGCCGGAAGACATGGCTGCGATCCACGGGCTTGCCCGCGGCCAGCGCTATTCCAGCTTCGAGTGGGCGCCCGCCTGGGATGACTGAGACAAAGCGCACCGCAAGGGAAGAACAATGACTCTCGACTTCAGCGTCGTGGCCGACGCCTGGAAATCGCTGCTGTTCGGAGCGCTGGGAACCTTGTTCCTGGCCTTTTCCGGCATGGTCATCGCCATGGTCGTCGGTGTCATGGGCGTGGTCATCCTGCGGATGCAGATGCGGATCCCCTCGCTGCTGGTGACGCTCTTCGTCGAGATCATCCGCAACACGCCGTTCCTGGTGCAGATCTTCTTTCTGTTCTTCGCGCTGCCGCTCGCGGGCGTCCGCCTGAATCCGACGATCACGGCCATCCTGGCGCTCGGCCTCAATGGCGGCGCCTATGCGATCGAGATCATCCGCGGCGGCGTCGAGAGCATCCCGAAGGGGCAGACGGAAGCCGGCCTGGCGCTCGGCCTGCACAAGCATGAGGTCTTCCGGCTGATCGTGCTCATCCCGGCGCTGCGCGCGATCTATCCCTCGCTCGCCAGCCAGTTCATCCTGCTGACGCTGACCACGGCGATCTGCACCTCGATCTCCGCCTATGAACTGACCTCGGTCGGCCAGCGCATCGAGGCGGAAACCTTCCGCAGCTTCGAGGTCTATTTCACGCTGACCTCGATCTATCTGGTGATCTCGCTGGTGACGATGTGGCTGCTCGCGGCGCTGGGTCGCTGGGCCTTCAGCTATCCGCAGCGCTGAGGAGGCAGGACATGGGCATCCAGGAACTGACCTATCTGCTGCAAGGCCTGCTCTGGACCTTGTTCCTCACCGTCATCGGCTTCGTCGGCGGCATCCTGTTCGGCATCGTCGTTGCGGTGCTCAGGGTCTCGCCTTCGCCCTGGCTGCGGATTCCGATGATCTGCTGGATCGGGGTGTTCCAGGGCACGCCGCTGCTGATGCAGCTCTTCGTCGCCTATTTCGGCCTGCCGCTGCTCGGCTTCAATTTCCCGGCCTGGGCCGCCGTCTCGGTCGCGCTGACGGCGCATGCCTCGGCCTTCCTCGGCGAGATCTGGCGCGGCGCGATCCAGGCCGTGCCGTCAGGCCAGAGCGAGGCCGCCAATGCGCTCGGCCTGCCCGGCTGGAGCCGGATGGTCGACGTCGTCATGCCGCAGGCCTTCAAGCTCTCGCTGCCGGCGACCGTCGGCTTCCTCGTGCAATTGCTCAAGGGGACGTCGCTCGCCGCGATCGTCGGCTTCATCGAATTGACCCGGGCCGGCACCATCGTTTCCAACCAGATCTACAAGCCCTTGCTCGTCTTCGGCGTGGTGGGCGCGCTGTACTGCGCCATGTGCTGGCCGCTCTCGCTCTGGGGCCGCAGGCTCGAGCAGCGAATGGCGGCCGGGGCGGCAAAATGAGGGAGATCGACGTGACCCGGACCCATGACGACGCCAGCCGCGCCGCCCAAGAAACCGCCGCTCCGATGATCGAGATGCGGCAGGTCGAGAAGTTCTACGGCCCGTTCCATGCCCTCAAAGGCATCGACTTCTCCGTCACCAAGGGCGAGAAAATCGTGCTTTGCGGCCCTTCCGGCTCAGGCAAGTCGACGCTGATCCGCTGCATCAACCATCTCGAACCGATCGCGAGCGGAGAGATCGTGGTGGCAGGCCACCGGCTGAGCGACAGCCAGGACGCCGTCGATGCCGTACGCCGCGAGGTCGGCATGGTGTTCCAGCAGTTCAACCTGTTTCCGCACAAGACGGTGCTGGAAAACTGCATCCTCGCGCCGATGCGGGTGCGCAAGCTCTCGCGCGCCGAGGCGGAAGAGACGGCCCGGAAGTACCTGGAGCGGGTGCGCATCGGCGACCAGGCGGCGAAATACCCGGCCCAACTCTCCGGCGGCCAGCAGCAGCGCGTCGCGATCGCGCGCGCCCTGTGCATGGAGCCCAAGGCCATGCTGTTCGACGAGCCGACCTCGGCACTCGACCCGGAAATGGTCAAGGAAGTGCTGGACACGATGGTGTCCCTGGCGCGCGACGGCATGACCATGATCTGCGTCACCCATGAAATGGGCTTCGCGCGCCAGGTGGCCGATCGCGTGATCTTCATGGCCGATGGCGAGATCGTCGAGGAGAACGCGCCGGACGCGTTCTTCTCGAACCCGCGACACGAGCGCTCACGTGCCTTTCTCGGGGAAATCCTCGCGCATCATTGAGCAGATCCGCCGGACATTGGCGGCCTGCCCGCATTCAGTCGCGGCTCGTTCCCGCATGGCGGCACTAGGCGCGCCGGGTGAGCGATGTTACAGCCCCGGTCACATTGGGCAGTCCGCTACCTGAATTCGGAAAGAACAAATGTTGCTTCGAGTCGGCACCCGCCGAAGCCCGCTGGCGATGGCTCAGACCAATTTCGTCATCGGCCTGATCAAGGCGGCATTCCCGGATATCGAATTCGAGATCCGATCGGCTTCGACCGTCGCCGATCGCGACAGGGTGTCGGAATTCCACCAGTTTCGCATGGTCGGCGTCTTCACGACCGAGCATGAGGAGCAGCTTCTTCGCAACGAGGTGGACTTCGTCGTCCATTCCCTGAAGGACCTGCCGACGACCCTGCGCGACGGGCTCGTGCTCGCCGCCGTGCCCAAGCGCGAAGATCCGCGCGACACTCTCTGCGGCGCGACGCTGGAAAGCCTGCGTCCCGGCGCACGGGTCGGCACCGGCTCCTTGCGCCGGCGCGCGCAGATCCTGAGCCTGCGGCCGGACGTGACGGTCGTGCCGATCCGCGGGAATGTCGGCCCCCGGCTGGCCAAGATCGAGGGGGACGACGCCCTCGATGCCGTGATTCTCGCCGAGGCCGGCCTGAGGCGCCTCGGCCTCGCCGATGCGACGACCGAGACGCTCGATCCCCATGCCTTCCCCTATGCCGTCGGCCAGGGCGCCCTCGGCATCGAGGCGCGTGCGCAGGACAGCGACATCCTCAAGGTGCTGCAGGCCATCCAGTGCCCGCAGACGCGCGCCGAAGTCGATGCCGAGCGCGCCATGATGCATACGCTGGGAGCAGGCTGCAGCCTGCCGGTCGGGGCCTGCGCGAACTGGAAGGACGGCCGGCTGACGCTGCAGGCTCAGGTCACCTCGCTCGACGGGCAGGAGCGCATCATCGCCACCGAGGAAGGGCCGGCGGAGACAGCGGCCGATCTCGGCGTGGCGACCGGCGAGACGCTGAAGACACAAGGCGGCACCAGGATCCTGGAAACCAGCTACCGGGAATTCAACAGCCACTTCAAGCTGTTCAAATCCTGACACGACCCGCAGGCCCGTCCGGCCATCGGCATCGCAGCCTTTTCAAACGTCGCGGTATCGCGCCATCCGCGTGATGCCGTCGATGGCGGCTGCCCCGAGCCCCTCTTCTATAACCAATCAGAATACGCCCCACCCGATTTCGACTTGGACAGCCTGGGATCGCAGCGCCCAGACTGGAGCCAAGAAACAAAGTCGAGGGGATTGCATGATCAGGAACTCTGTCGTCGGGCTCGCCGGCCTGGTGCTCGCCGCCTGCCTGCCGGTCGCGGGCATGGCCCAGGAGACCGTGCTGCGCGTCGCCGGGGACGGCAACGTCTCGACGCTCGATGCGCACCGCGCCAGCTCCACCAGCGACAAGACCGTGATCGGCTGGATGTATAACGGCCTCGTCCGCTTCAAGCCCGGGAGCGCCGATCCGAAGGATATCGAGCCGGATCTGGCCGAGCGCTGGGAGCAGTCGCCGGACGGCAAGGTCTGGACCTTCCATCTCCGCCAGGGCGTCAAGTTCCATGGCGACTGGGGCACGCTCTCGGCGGATGATGTCGTCTATTCGTTGCAGCGCTCGGCCGACCCCAAGCGCTCGACCTTCTCCTCGGATTTCGCGGCGATCGAAAAGGTCGAGAAGCTCGACGACCTCACGGTTCGGGTCACGCTGAAATATACGGACGTCAATTTCCTCGGCCGCGTCACGAACTACCATGGCGGCAACATCGTCAGCCGCAAGGCGGCCGAGGAGCTGGGCGACAAATTCGGCACGAATCCCGTCGGCACCGGCCCCTTCACCTATGTCGAGCAGGTGACCCAGCAATACGTCAAGCTCGCCGCCAACCCGAACTATTTCCGCGGCAAGCCGAAGATCGACAGCATCGTGATCCGCGCCATCCCCTCCGACAGCGCCCGCGAGCTCGCCTTCACCTCAGGCGAGGTCGATCTGATCTATGCCAAGCGCGAGCAGCGCTGGGTCGATTCCGCCCGCAAGCGTGCGGGCTTCAATGTCGAGATCTTCCGGCCCGGCGAATACCGGCTGCTGCACCTCAACCAGAGCCAGCCGCCGCTGGACGACATCCGCGTGCGCCGCGCCATCGCCGCCGCGGTCAATGTCGACGATCTCGTGCGTTATGTCGGCAAGGATGTCGGCCCCAAGGGCTGCTCGATCGTGCCGCCCGGCTATCTCGGCGAGGACTGCTCGGTCCGCTACGACTTCAATCTCGCCAAGGCCAAGGAACTGCTCGCCGAGGCCGGCCACAAGGACGGCGTGACGATCAAGGCCATCGTCTCGAACATCTCGGCGCAGCAGCCGATCATGGAGATCATCCAGGCGCAGCTCGCCAAGGCCGGGATCAAGCTCGAGATGCAGGTCGTCGACCACGCCACCTATCAGAGCCAGACGCGCAAGGACCTGAGCGGCCTGGTCTTCTACGGCGCGGCGCGCTTCCCGATCGCCGACACCTATCTCAGCGAGTTCTTCCATTCGCGGGCGACGGTGGGCACGCCAACCGCCGCGACCAATTTCTCGCACTGCAAGGTCGCCGACAAGGAGATCGAGCAGGCGCGCACCGCGCCGGATGCCGACACGCAGAAGGCCCTGTGGAAGGAGGCGCAGCGCAAGATCATGGAGGATGTCTGCGCCATCCCGCTCTTCGAGCTGCGGCAGGTCTGGGCGCGTAGCGACCGGCTCGATCTCGGCTACGAACTCAAGGGCGCGATGAACCTCGCCCCGCCGATCACCGAAGCCACCACGCTGAAGCCGCGCTGAGACTGTCCGAGCCGGGAGCTCCGCCGTGGAGATCGTGCGACACCTCGCGGCCTCTATCGGCGCCGCCCGCCGCGAGCCCCTGACGACGGAACTGCGGGAGGCGGCCTGCCGCAGCGTGCTCGATCTCGTGGCGGCCGCGGCCGCCGGCATTGCGGCGCCAGGCGCGCGCGCGGTTCGGCAGGTCGCGCGGGTGACCATGGCCGGCGGTGCCCTGCCCGTCTGGTTCACTGGGCAGAGCTCGGGCCTTGCCGGCGCGATCTGGTGCAATGCCTCGGCTTCCGCCGCACTCGATCTCGACGACGGGCACCGGATCGCGCGCGGCCATCCCGGAGCCGCGATCATCCCGGCCGCCTTCGCAGCGGCACAGGAGGCAGGGGTCACGACGGACGAGCTGCTGCAGGCGATCGTCGTCGGCTACGAGGTCGGCGTCGCGGTCGGCGCGGCGCGACGCTTCTATGCCAATACCGGGATGTGGTCGGGCTACGGCGTCGTCGCGGCCCTCGGCTTTCTGAGGCGCACGCCGGCGGAGCAACTCGCGCATGGTTTTGCCATCGCCGGCATGAGCGCGCCCAACCAGCTCCATGCCGGGGCGGGGCCCGCCTTCCGCGCGCAGGAAGGCAGCGACGTCAAGGAAGGCATTCCCTGGTCGAGCGTGACGGCCGCGAACGCGCTGCTGCTGGCCGAGGCGGGACATACCGGCCCTCTGGCGCTCCTCGACAATGACGAGCATTTTTTGCTCGAAGGGCTGGCGGAGGGTCTTGGCCGACAGCATTACATCGCGCACAACTACATGAAGTTCCATGCCTGCTGCCGGCATGTCCATGCGCCGGCCGGGGCGCTTGTGAGCCTCATCGCCGAAAACCGCATCGACCCGCACCGCATCGACGCCATCGAGGTCGCGACCTATTCCGGCGCCCTGCGCCTGGCGAACCGGCCACGGCCCCAGAGCTTCACCGATATCCAGTTCTCGATCCCCTATTGCCTCGCCCTGCTCGCGATCGACGGGCCGGAGGCGCTGCTGCCGCTGACGGAAGCGGCCGCCGACCGGCCCGAGATCGTCGCCCTCGCGGAAAAGGTCTCGCTGAGTCTCGACCCCGCGCTCGACGCCCGCTTTCCGGCGCAGACCCTGTCCCGCGTCACTATCCACACTGAGGGACGCTCCTTCGCCTCGCCCGTCACCGCGCCGCGCGGCGAAGCCTCGGATCCGCCGTCCTGGGCCGATCTCGAGGCCAAGCTGGAACGGGCCTGCCGGCTCGTCGCCACATCGGCGCAACGACAGACGTTGCTTGCCGCGCTTCGCCGCCTGCGCGACGGCGATCACGCTCCGCTGCTGCAAGCCTTCGCGACCCTGAGGCTCAGCCCGGCGTAAGGATCGTCTGCGAAATCTCGGCCGCCACCTCGCGCGCCCCCCGCAGAAAGGCATCGACCAGCCGGGCGTTGCGGCTGTCGCGGATGCGGCAGAGCTGGAAATGGAGCTGAACGCCCGGCTCGAAGCGCCGGATGGCAAGCTTGTCGCGCAATCCGCCGACAATCAGCGGATGCACCAGCGAGACGCCCGTTCCCGCCGCGACGAACTCGCAGAGCGTGGGCGAGACGTTCGCCACCATGACGATGTTCGGTACGACGCCATGGGCATCCAGAACCCGGCCGATGCTCCGGCTGGTATGGCTTTCGGGATCGAAGGAAACGAAGGGAACGCCTTCGAGGTCGCGGGGCGTGATCACCTCCCGCGCCGCGAGCGGATGGTCGAGCGGCAGGATGCAGACGACCGGATGCGCCATGAGCGGCTCCGCCACGATATAGGGATTGTCGATCGGCGCGACGATCAGCCCGACATCGAGCTTGCGGGTGACGAGCCCGTCCGCGATCCATTGCGAGCTGCGCGACTGCACCGAACAGAACACCCCGGGCTGCGCCTTCAGGAAGCGCGAGGTCGCTTCCTGGATGAAGGAACCCGACAGCGCCGGCATGACGCCGATCAGGAGCCGGCTCTGCTCGTCGCGGCGGATGGCCTCCACCGCATTCTCGACCTGGCGCACGCCCGCGAAGATGCGGTCGATCTCCTCATAGAGCCGCATGCCGCGCCGCGACGGCGCCAGCCGCCCCTTCACCCTGTCGAAGAGCTGCAAGCCCGTATCGGCCTCGAGATGGGCAATCAGCTTGCTCATCGCGGGCTGCGAGATGTTCATCATCTCGGCGGCGCGGCTCACCGTGCCGTATTCGATGACCGCCTTGAAGGCTTCGACCTGACGCAGGTTGAGCCGCCGAACCATCGCATAACCCTGAAGAATAGGAACCAGCAAAAAACGACTTTGACGAAATACAAGATGGCTCCCTAACGTCTCAGCCGGCAAGGGAAATTCACATGCGGCCTGACATCGTCGTCATCGGAGGGGGAACGGTCGGGGCAGCCATCGCCTACGGCCTGGCGAAGCGACGCCAGAACGTACTGCTGCTCGACGGCGACGATGGCGACTTCCGCGCGGCCCGCGCCAATTTCGGCCTGGTCTGGCTACAGGGCAAGGGGCTCGGCATGCCGGCCTATCAGGCCCTGACACGCCGGAGCATCGCGCTATGGCGCGGCTTTTCCGATGCGCTCGAAGCCGAGACGGGGAGCAATCTCGCTTACGAGCAGAATGGCGGCCTCGCCTTCTGCCTCGGGGAGGAGGCCTTCGAGAAGCGCCGCCTCGACCTGATGCGCCTGCACAACCAGCGCGGCGACGGCGAGCCGGACTGGGAGATGCTCGACCGGCCGGCGCTGGAGCGCCTGCTGCCCAAGGCCGGGCTCGGTCCCGACGTGACGGGCGCGAGCTTCGGCCGGCATGACGGCCACGCCAATCCGCTGCGGCTTCTGGCGGCGCTGCATGGCGGGCTGGTCCGCCTCGGCGGCCACATCCGCCATCGCGCCCGCGTCGAGCGGATCGAGCGGGCCGGTGCGGATTTCCGTCTCGTGCTCGACGGCGAGACATTGACGGCGCCGCGCATCGTCATCGCCGCCGGGCTCGGCTCGGTGGCTCTCGGCCGGCAGGTCGGGCTCGACGTGCCGGTGCATCCGGAACGGGGCCAGGTGCTCGTCACCGAGCGACTCGCCCCCTTCCTGCCCCTCCCCGCCAGCGGCCTGCGCCAAACCGCCGAAGGCACGGTGATGATCGGCGCGACCAAGGACGAGGTCGGCTTCGATGCCTCGACCACCACCGAGGCCGCCGCCTCGCTGAGCCGCAAGACGGTCCGGACCATTCCCGCGCTCGCGCATGCCGGGCTCGTCCGGCAATGGGCGGGCCTGCGGATCATGACGCCTGACGGCTACCCGATCTACGCGCAATCGGAGAGCCATCCCGGCGCTTTTGTCGCGCTCTGCCATTCCGGCGTGACGCTCGCGGCCTTCCACGCCGATCCCCTCGCCGAGGCGATCACGGCCGGCTCGCTCTCCGAAACCTTTTCTCCCTTCCACCAGAGACGCTTCGATGTTCCGCAAGCTGCATGATCCAGGGCCGTCCGCCGTCACGGTCCATATCGACGGGCGCCCGGTCCGGGCCGAAGCCGGAGAGAGCGTCGCTGCCGTGCTTCTGCGCCAGCCCGAAGGCTGGAACCGGACCACGCCGGTCTCGGAAAGCCGCCGGGCGCCCTATTGCATGATGGGCGTCTGCTTCGAATGCCTCGTCGAGGTCGATGGTCAGGGCTCCGTGCAGAGCTGCCTGACGCCAGTGCGAGACGGCATGTCCGTGACCCGCCAGCAGGGACGCCGGAGCCTCTCGGCATGAGCGATCAACACACCGATCTCCTGATCGTCGGCGCGGGGCCGGCCGGCATGGCCGCTGCCGTGACAGCCCGCCGCCATGGCTTGTCCGTGCGGGTGGTCGACGATCAGTCGGCGCCCGGCGGCCAGATCTGGCGCGCCATCGAGACTGTCGCTGCGACGCCGCGCCTGGCGCGGCTGGGAGAAGCCTATCGCGCCGGCGTCGACCGCGCCGCCGCCTTCCGCGCCTGCGGCGCCCTCTACGAGCCGCAGAGCCAGCTCTGGCAGATCGAGCCGGGGTTTCGCGCCTTCCTGACCCGCGATGGCCGGGCCCGCAGCGTGACCGCCGAGGCGATCATCCTCGCCACCGGTGCGCAGGAGCGCCCGGTACCCTTCCCGGGCTGGACGCTGCCGGGCGTGCTGACGGTCGGCGCGGCGCAGATCCTGCTGAAGACCGCCGATTCCGTCCCGGACAAGCCGGTCTGGATCGCCGGCTGCGGGCCGCTGCCACTGCTCTACATGACGCAGCTTCTGGCGGCGGGCGGGCGGATCGCCGGCTTCCTCGACACCACGCCGCGCGGACGGATCGGAGCGGCGCTGCGCCATCTGCCGCAGGGGCTCGGACGCTTCGGCGACCTCGTCAAGGGCCTGTCCTGGTCGCTGGCGCTGAAACGGGCCGGTTTCCCGATCATCCGCCATGTCGCGGAGCTGCGTGCCGAAGGCGACGGGCGTCTCGAAAGCCTGCATTACCGCACGCAGGACGGCCGGGAAGGCGATGTCGCCGCCGAGGTGCTGCTCGTCCATGAGGGCGTGGTGCCCAATATCCATGCCCCGCTCGCACTGGGCTGCGCGGTCAAATGGGATGCCGGCCAGCATTGCCAGATCCCTGTGCTCGACGCGTGGGGCGAAACCTCGCAGGCAAACGTCTTCGTCGCCGGCGACGGCGCCGGCATCGGCGGGGCCGAGGCGGCCGAGCCGCGTGGGCGGCTCGCGGCGCTGCGTGTCGCCACCAAGCTCGGAAAGCTGCGGGACGATGCGGCCGAGGCCGCCGCGCGCACGGAGCGAGCCACGCTGTCACGCGCGCTTGCGCTTCGGCCTTTCCTCGATGCTCTCTACGCGCCGCGGCCGCAGGTCTTCGCGCCCGCCGACGAGACGCTGGTGTGCCGCTGCGAGGAGGTCACGGCCGGCGAATTGCGCATCCGCGCTGCGCAGGGGCGGCCCGGGCCGAACCAGCTCAAGGCCTTCACCCGCGCCGGCATGGGCCCCTGCCAGGGGCGGCAATGCGGCTACACCATGGCCCATATCGTCGCGGCGGTTCAGAACCGGCCTGTCGAGGAGGTCGGCTTCTACCGGATCCGGCCGCCCTTGAAGCCCGTGACGCTCGGCGAACTCGCCAGCCTCGACGAGCAGGAGCCGGCGGCATGAGCATCGAGGCCTTCGATATCGCGGTGGTGGGGGGCGGGCTGCACGGCCTGTCCGCCGCGCTGCATCTGGCCCGCGCCGGCCGCCGCGTCACGGTGATCGAGCGGCGCTGGACGGGCCGGCACGCCTCGGGCGCCACGGCTGCCGGGGTGCGCACCCTCAACCGCGACATCGCGGAGGTGCCGATCTCGCTCGAGGCCATGGCGATGTGGCATCGCATCGCCGAGATCGTCGGCGACGATTGCGGCTTTCACGCCCGTGGCCAGGTCAATGTCGCGGAACGCGACGAGCATATGCCGGCCCTGCTCCAGCGCGAGGCGAAGATGCGCGCGCTCGGGCACAGTCATGAGGAGCTGGTCGATGCGAAGGAACTGCGCCGCCTCGTGCCGGCGCTGAGCCCGCATTGCGTCGGCGCGCTGGTCGCGCGACGCGACGGCGCGGCCGATCCGCACCGGACCATCCTCGCCTTCCGCCGTGCCTGCGAGGCCGAGGGCGTCGTCATCGCCGAGGGCTGCGGCGTCGAGGCGGTCGACCGGCAGGGCCCGGACTGGCTGCTCGCCTGCGGCGATCGCCGCTTCCGTGCGCCGGTCGTGGTCAATGCGGCCGGCGCCTGGGCGGCTCGGCTGGCGGCCTTGTTCGGCGACGACATCGCGCTCGGCGTGCGGGCGTCGATGATGATCGTGACCGAGCGCCTCGCGCCGCTGCTCGACCCCGTGGTCAGCGTGGTCGGCCGGGCGCTCTCCTTCAAGCAGTCGGACCAGGGCACGCTGGTGATCGGCGGCGGCCTGCAAGGCGCAGCCGATCTCGATCGGGAAAGCAGCACGGTGAACTTCAGCGAGCTGGCCAAGGGCGCGCGCGCGTCGAGCGACCTCTTCCCGGCCGTGCACGGGGTCCGCATCGCCCGTTGCTGGACCGGAATCGAGGCGCAGACGCGCGACCGCCTGCCGGTGATCGGCGCCTCGCCGAATGCGCCCGGCCTCTTCCATGCCTTCGGCTTCTCCGGGCACGGCTTCCAGCTCGTCCCGGTCGTCGGCTCGATCCTGGCCGAGCTCGTCGTCGAAGGCCACACCCGGCGCGAGATCGCGGCCTTCGCGCCGCAACGCCTGATGCAGGCGAGGGCCGCGGCATGACGAGCTTCGTTGTCAGGCGCCTCCTGCTCGCCATTCCCACGCTGTTCGTGATGCTGACGGCGATCTTCGTGCTGGTCAGGCTCGTGCCGGGCGATGCCGCTTCCGTCATCCTCGGCGATCAGGCCAGCGCCGCCTCGCTCGCGGCGCTGCGCGAGAAGCTCGGCCTGGACCAGCCGGTCCATGTCCAGTACCTCGCCTTCATCGGCAAGGTGCTCACCGGCGATCTCGGTCAGTCCCTGAGCAGCGGCCGCAGCGTCATCCAGGAGGTGCTGCTCGTCCTGCCCTCGACCATCGAACTGACGGTCGCCGCCGTCGCCATCGGCCTCGTCTTCGGCCTGCCGCTCGGCGTCGCCGCCGCGCTCAGCCGCAATGGCTGGATCGACTATGTCGCGCGCGTCGTCTCGCTGGTCGGGCTCTCCTTCCCGGCCTTCGTCTCCGGCATCCTGATGCTGATCGTCTTCGCCATCCAGCTCGGCTGGTTCCCGGTGCTGGGCAATACCAGCGGCTCGGGCGACCTGACGGAGCGCCTGCGCGCGCTGGCGCTGCCGGCGCTCAATCTCGGCATCATCATGACGGCCTATGTGATGCGGGTGACGCGCGCGGCGATGCTCGGCGTCCTCACCGAGGACTATATCCGCACCGCCCGCGCCAAGGGGGTGAGCCCGACCCGGCTCGTCGTCACCCATGCGCTGCGCAACAGCCTGATCCCGATCATCACGGTGGTCGGGCTCTATTTCGGCACGCTGATCGGCAATTCGGTGCTGACCGAGATCATCTTCAACCGGCCGGGCCTGGGCAAGCTGATCATCGGCGCGCTCAACGCCCGCGACTACACGCTGCTGCAGGGGCTGATGATCATCTTCGCCATCTGCGTGATCATCGTGAACACCGTGACGGACATGGCCTATGGCCTCGTCGATCCAAGGGTGAAATACACATGAGCGCCGTCGCCTCCACGACCATCGAGATTCGGCCGGGCGGCCTCTGGCTCGCCTTCAGCCAGAACAAGCTCGCCTGGATCGGCCTCGTCCTGCTCGGCCTGATCGTCTTCGTCGCGGTGTTCGCGCCCTGGCTCGCGCCGCACGATCCGCTCGAGCAGAACATCGTCGCGCGGCTCGAACCACCTTCGGCCGAGTTCTGGCTCGGCACCGATTCCTATGGCCGCGACGTGCTCTCGCGCCTGATCTACGGGGCGCGCATCTCTCTCTTCGTCGGCTTCGTCGCGATCCTCATCGCCATGCTGATCGGCACGGCGATCGGCGTCATCGCCGGCTATATCGGCGGCCTCTTCGACCAGCTCGTCATGGGCGTGCTCGACGTGCTGCTGGCGTTCCCGACCCTGCTGCTCGGCCTGATGATCGCGGCGATGCTGGGGGCGAGCCTGGAAAACCTGATCATCGCCATCGCCGTCACCGAGATCGCGCCCTTCGCCCGCGTGGCCCGCGCCCCGACGATTACGCTGCGCCAGCGCGACTTCGTCGAGGCGAGCCGCTCCTATGGCTGCGGGCCGTTCCGGATCATGACCCGGCACATCCTGCCCAACATGCTGTCGGATGTGGTGGTGATGAGCTCGCTCTGGCTGGCATCGGCGATCCGCACGGAAGCCTCGCTGAGCTTCATCGGGCTCGGCGTGCCGCCACCGGCCGCGACCTGGGGCGGCATGATCCGCGAAGGCTTCGAGAACATCCTGGACGCTTGGTGGCTCGCGGTCTTTCCGAGCCTCGCGATCCTGGCGACGGTGCTCGCGCTCAACCTGCTCGGCGACGCCTTGCGCGACGCCTCGGACCCGCGCTCCCGCTCACGGTGAGGGCAACGGTCTCGCCGACTGGCGAACCACCTCCGATATCTCGCGGAGCTGGGGGGCCAGCGGGCTCGTCCTGCGCCAGACCATGCCGATCGTGCGGGAGGGCTGGGGCGCCTCAAAGCGCACGATGGAGACGGATGCCGAGCGCGTCTCGACCGCCACGGCCATTTCCGGGATCAGGGTGACGCCGAGACCGGCATCGACCATCTGGACCAGCGTCGACAGCGAACTCGCATCCAAAAGGTCACGCGGCTGCGCGGCACGCGGTCTGGTATTGCAGAAGGAGAGGGCCTGATCACGGAAGCAATGCCCCTCCTCGAGCAGCAGCAGCCTCATCTCGCGCAGCGCCTCGCGGCTCGGGGCGGGCTTCCCGTCATCAGCGCGCGGGCGGAGAAGGACGAAGCTCTCGGTGAAGAGCGCGACCTCGGTCAGGGACGGCTCCGATACCGGCAAGGCGACGATCGCCATGTCGAGGCGCCCCTCGTTCAGCTCCTCGACCAGCTTCGGCGTCAGCGTCTCGCGCACATGGAGGTCGAGGCCGCCATGCAGACGGGTGAGATCGCCGATGAGGTTCGGCAGCAGATAGGGCGCGACCGTCGGGATCACGCCGATGCGCAACCGCGCGACCTGCCCGCCGCGGGAGGCGCGGGCATAGCCTTCCAGCTCGTCGAACGAGCGCAGGATCTCCCTCGCCCGCTCCGCGATTCCCTCGCCGAAACGCGTCAGGCGAACCTGGCGCCCGCCTCTCTCGAAGAGATCGGAGCCGAGCTCGCCCTCGAGAACCTTGATCTGCATCGACAGGGCCGGCTGCGAGATCGAGCACGCCTCGGCCGCGCGTCCGAAATGACCGTGCCGCGCCAGCGCCTCGAAATAGCGAAGCTGCTTGAGTGTCAGGTTCGTCATAATTTCAACTTATCGATGCAATCAGAAAATCGGAATTAAAATAATGAAACCGCTTTGCTAAGAGGCTAGCAGCGAAGAGGGGTGCAGCAGATGTCACGACCGCCACGCACCGCGAAGGCCAGCGCTGTTTCGGCCCCCGGCTTCCGCCGGCCCGCTCGCGTGCCGTGCCCCGCCTTCGCTCGGCAAGCCCGTCCGGTTCGGATGCCCCGATCGCCCGACGCCCTTTCGCCCCACTGATCCTGACAGGAGGAGCCGCTCCCCGAGGGCAAGGCTCCGATCGTCATGGAACCATGCCTTCAGCCCAGCCAAGCCCGGAGAGAAACATGAACGCGAAGACTGAGGACAGCACGGGCAAATGCCCCGTCGCCCATGGCGGCGGCGCCCGGCAGAATCGCGACTGGTGGCCGAGCCAGCTGCCCGTCGACCTCCTGAACCAGCACTCGGCCAAGTCCGATCCGCTGGATCAGACCTTCAGCTACCGCAAGGCGTTCGAGAAGCTCGACTATGAGGCGCTGAAGAACGACCTGCGCAAGCTGATGACCGAGTCGCAGGATTGGTGGCCGGCCGATTTCGGCCATTACGGCCCGCAGTTCATCCGCATGTCCTGGCACTCCGCCGGCACCTACCGCCTCGCCGACGGTCGCGGCGGCGGCGGCCGTGGCCAGCAGCGCTTCGCCCCGCTCAACAGCTGGCCGGACAACGTCAACATCGACAAGTCGCGCCGCCTGCTCTGGCCGATCAAGCAGAAATACGGCCAGGCGATCTCCTGGGCCGACCTGATGATCCTCACCGGCAATGTCGCGCTGGAGACCATGGGCTTCCGCACCTTCGGCTTCGCCGGCGGCCGCGAGGACAGCTGGGAGCCCGACAATGACGTGAACTGGGGCGCCGAGACGGCCTGGCTGACGCACCGCCCGCTCGACAAGTTCGACGCGCCGCTCAGCGCCACCGAGATGGGCCTGATCTACGTCAATCCGGAAGGTCCGGGCGCCAATGGCGATCCGGTCTCGGCGGCGCATTTCATCCGCGAGACCTTCGCCCGGATGGCGATGAACGACGAGGAGACCGTCGCGCTGATCGGCGGCGGCCATACCTTCGGCAAGACGCATGGCGCCGCGCCGGAATCCCACAAGGGTCCTGATCCCGAAGCCGCCGAGCTGGAGGCGCAGGGTCTCGGCTGGGCCAGCAATTACGGCACCGGCCATGGCGCCGATGCGGTCGGCAGCGGCCTTGAGGTCACCTGGACGCAGACCCCGGCGCAGTGGAGCAACCACTTCTTCGAGAACCTGTTCAAATACGAATGGGTTCAGACCCGCAGCCCCGGCGGCGCCATCCAGTGGGAGGCGAAGGATGCCGAGGCGGTCATCCCCGACGCCCATGATCCGGCGAAGAAGCACAAGCCGACGATGCTGACGACCGACCTGTCGCTGCGCTTCGACCCGGTCTACGAGAAGATCTCGCGCCGGTTCCTGGAGAACCCGCAGGCCTTCGCGGAAGCCTTCGCCCGCGCCTGGTTCAAGCTGACCCATCGCGATCTCGGTCCGCGCTCGCGCTATCTCGGCCCGGAAGTGCCGAAGGAAGAGCTGATCTGGCAGGATGTCGTGCCGGCCGTCGACCATCCGCTGGTCGGCGAAGCCGATATCGCCGCCCTCAAGGAGAAGATCCGGGCCTCCGGCCTCACCGTCTCCGAGCTGGTCGGCACGGCCTGGGCCTCGGCCGCAACCTTCCGCGGCGGCGACAAGCGCGGCGGCGCCAACGGCGCGCGTGTCCGGCTCAGCCCCCAGAAGGACTGGGAGGTCAACCGGCCTGCCCAGCTCGCCAAGGTGATCGAGGTGCTCGACGGCATCCGGCGCCAGTTCAACAAGGAGGCCGACGGCGACCAGAAAATCTCGCTGGCCGACCTCATCGTGCTGGCCGGCAATGTCGGCGTCGAGCAGGCGGCGAAGGCCGCCGGCCATGACGTCAGCGCGCCGTTCACGCCGGGCCGCACCGATGCCAGGCCGGAGCAGACGGACATCCATTCCTTCGCAGTGATGGAACCTGCCCTGGACGGCTTCCGCAACTACCAGAAGGCCGGGGCGAAGGTGCCGGCCGAGGTCGCGCTGATCGACCGGGCGCAGCTCCTGACTCTGACCGCGCCGGAGCTGACGGTGCTGATCGGCGGCCTGCGCGCCATCAACATCAACGCCGACGGCGGGACGCATGGCGTGCTGACCAACCGGCCGGGCGCGCTGACGAACGATTTCTTCGTCAACCTGCTCGACATGGGCACGCAGTGGAAGGCCGCCTCCGAGGCCAAGGACGTGTTCGAGGGCACCGATCGCAAGACCGGCGCCGCGAAATGGACCGGCACCCGCGCCGACCTCGTCTTCGGCTCGAACTCGATCCTGCGTGCGCTCGCCGAGGTCTATGCCAGCACGGACGCCAAGGAGAAGTTCGTGAAGGACTTCGTCGCGGCCTGGACCAAGGTGATGAATCTCGACCGTTTCGACATCGCCTGATGCAACGACGCCCGGCCGCCATCCTGCGGGCGGGCGCTCACGCGAACCGGTCCGTCATTCGCTGAACGGACCGGCCTCTCGCAGGATCGCGCCGTCGTCCCGGGCTTGCCCCGGCACGGCGGCGTTTTCCTGAAAACGCCCCGGCCTTCCAAACGCGCCCCGGGGATGCGGCCCGCCGGCAAAGATTTTGCGCGGCCGGGGATGGACGGCGGGCACCGTCTGCGCGAAATTTCAGCATGCAGCCCTTGCAGATATTTTAAGCTTGAAACATTATGCTCCGGCGCGAGCCAAAGAAGTCCGAGGGAACCCGGCCGCGCCTCCTTTTTCGCTCGTTCGTCCCGGGAGGGCATCGATGACGACTCTCAAATTCGCACTCGCGCTCGGTTGTGGCGCGCTGGCCCTCTCCATGGCCTCGGCCCAGGCGCAGGAACCGATGAAGATCGGCGTGGTCAGCGTCCTGACCGGCCCCGGCGCCGCGCTCGGCCAGCAGGTCCGCGACGGTTTCCAGCTCGCGGTCGACAAGAATGGCGGCAAGCTCGGCGGCGTGCCGGTCAAGATCACCGTGATCGACGACGAATTGAAGCCCGACGTCGCAGTCGACCGGGTGCGCAGCTTCGTCGAGAGCGAGAAGCCGACCTTCGTCGTCGGCCCGGTCTTCTCGAACATCCTCGGCGCGATCGCCAAGCCCGTGCTCGATTCCGGCGCCTTCCTGATCAGCCCGAATGCCGGCCCGTCCACCATGGCGGGCAAGGCCTGCAACAAGAACTTCTTCGTCACCTCCTACCAGAATGACCAGGTGCACGAGGTCCTCGGCAAATACGCGCAGGACCAGAACTACAAGCGGGCCTATATCATCGCGCCGAACTATCAGGCGGGTAAGGACTCGCTCGCCGGCTTCAAGCGCTACTTCAAGGGCGAGATCGTCGATGAGGTCTACGCCCCGCTGAACGCGCTCGACTTCTCGGCCGACCTCGCCAAGATCGCTTCCACCAAGCCCGACGTCGTCTTCGCCTTCCTGCCCGGTGGGCTCGGCGTCAACTTCGTCAAGCAGTGGTCGCAGGCCGGCCTGCAAGGCAAGATCCCCTTCCTCTCCGCCTTCACGGTCGATGAATCGACCCTGCCGGCGCAGCAGGATGCGGCGGTCGGGCTCTATGGCGGGATGACCTGGGCGCCCAACATGGACAATCCGCAGACGAAGGACTTCGTGAAGGCCTATGAAGCCGCCTACAAGATCGTGCCGGGCTCCTACGCCCAGCAGGCCTATGATGCGGCGATGCTGATCGATTCCGCCGTGAAGGCGGCCGGCGGCACCGGCAATGCCGACAAGCTGCGCGACGCCATCAAGAAAGCCGACTTCACCTCGCTGCGCGGCAAGTTCAAGTTCAACACCAACGGCTTCCCGATCCAGGACTTCTATCTCGTCAAGGTCGCCAAGCGCGCGGACGGCAAGTTCCAGACCGAGATCGCCGAGAAGGTGTTCACCGACTACGCCGATCCGCACGCCAAGGATTGCGGGTTGAAATAAGGCGCCTCGGCGCCACATCCGCCACCGTCATCCCGGACAAGCCGCGAAGCGGCGCCGATCCAGGATCCATCGAAGGGCAGAGTCCTGCAAGGAATGCGCTCTACGATGGATTCCGGGCCTTCGCTTCGCTACGCCCGGAATGACGGTCGAGGTTGATCGCGACGGCAGAGCGAGCCACCGATCCCATGACCACAAGCCTCCTGATCGTCCAGCTCCTCAACGGGCTCCAGTTCGGCATCCTGCTGTTCCTGGTCGCGGCCGGGCTGACGCTGGTCTTCGGCGTGATGGACTTCATCAACCTCGCCCATGGCGTCCAGTACATGCTCGGCGCCTATCTCGCCGTGACCTTCGTCGGCCTGACCGGCTCCTTCATGCTCGGACTCGCGCTGGCGCTCGCCGCCGCGCTGCTGCTGGGTCTGGTGCTGGAATTCCTCGTCTTCCGCCATCTCTATGAACGCGACCATCTCGACCAGGTGCTGGCGACCTTCGGCCTGATCCTGCTGTTCAACCAGGCGGTGAAGATGATCTGGGGCGCGGCGCCTCTTTCCGTGCCGGTGCCCGAATTCCTGTCGGGCAATGTCCGGCTGATGGACGGCATCCTCTATCCCGTCTACCGCTTCGCGCTGATCGGGGCGGGCCTGGGCGTCGGCGCCTTGCTCTGGTTCGTGGTCGAGAAGACGCGCACCGGCATGCTGCTCCGGGCCGGCGCCTCCAACGCGCCGATGGTCTCGGCGCTCGGCATCGATATCCGCAAGCTGTTCATGATCGTCTTCGCCTTCGGCACCATGCTCGCGGGCTTCGCCGGGGCGATGGCGGCGCCGATCCTCTCGGTCGAGCCCGGCATGGGCGACACGGTGCTGATCCTGGCCTTCGTCGTCATCGTCGTCGGCGGCATCGGCTCGATCCGCGGCGCCTTTGTCGGCGCGCTGATCGTCGGGCTCGTCGACACGCTCGGCCGCTCCTTCATGAACGATCTGCTGCGGCTGTTCATGGCGCCCGCCTCGGCCCGCGCAACGGGAGCCGCGCTCTCCTCGATGCTGATCTATCTCGTGATGGCGGCGGTGCTGTTCGTGCGGCCCGAAGGCCTGCTGCCGGCCAAGGGGCGCTCGTGAGCGCGGTCACGACATCCGCGGCCATCGGGCGCCCGGCGCTGCCCGTTGCCCGCCGGCTCGCGCCGCTCGTCATCCTCGGCCTGCTCGCGCTGCTGCCGCTGGCGACCGCGCTCGGCCTGCCCGCGCATTGGCTGACATTGGTGACGCGGGCGATGATCTTCGCCGTCGCGGCGCTCTCGCTCGACCTCATCCTCGGCGTCGGCGGCCTCGTCTCCTTCGGCCATGCCGCCTTCATCGGGATCGGGGCCTATGGAACCGGCATCCTGATCACCGAGGGCCAGACCGAGCTCCTGATCGCGCTGCCGGCCATCCTGCTCGTCTGTGCCGCCTTCGCGGCGGTGACCGGCTATGTCTCGCTGCGCACGCGCGGCGTCGCCTTCATCATGATCACGCTCGCCTTCGGGCAGATGGCCTTCTATTTCGCGCAGGCGCTCTCCGCCTATGGCGGCGATGACGGCCTGACGCTCTACGAGAAGAGCACGCTGCTGGGACGCGAAATCTTCGGCAACCGCACCGGCTTCTATTATATCGCATTGAGTACGCTGGCCTTCTGCTACTGGCTGGCGCGGCGGCTAGTCGCCTCGCGCTTCGGCCGGGTGCTGCGGGCCGCGCGCGAGAACGCCGTACGCGTCACCGTCACCGGCTACGATGTCGACCATGTCCGGCTCGGCGCCTATGTGATCAGCGGCATGATGGCTGGGCTCGCCGGCTTCCTGCTCGCCAACCAGACCGATTTCGTCAGCCCCGCCTTCATGTCCTGGCAGCGCTCGGGCGAATTGATCTTCATGGTCGTGCTCGGCGGCGTCGGCTCTCTCCACGGAGCCATCGTCGGGGCGCTGGCGTTCCTGATCGCCGAGGATGTGCTTTCGGCGTGGACCCAGAACTGGAAGGCGATCTTCGGGCCGCTGATCGTGCTCTTCGTGCTGTTCACCCAAGGCGGCATCGCCGGCCTCATGACCAAGCTCAGAGGGCGCCGCGATGGCTGAGCCGGCGCTCGCACTGAAGGGGCTCGCCAAATCCTTCGGCGCGCTCAAGGTCACCGACGGGGTCGACCTTTCGATCGCGCCGGGCGAGCTTCACGCTCTGATCGGCCCCAATGGCGCGGGCAAGACGACGCTGGTTCACCAGATCTCCGGAACGCTGCGGCCGGATTCCGGTGCGATCCTGTTCGGAGGCACGGACATCACCCATCTGCCGCCGCAGAAGCGGGCGCGAGCGGGACTCGCCCGCACCTTCCAGATCACCTCGACCATCGCCTCGCTCTCGGCGCTCGAGAACGTCGCGCTCGGCGTGCAGGCGCATAGCGCGCATCCGCTCTCGCTCTTCCGCGACGCGACGCGCGACGAGGCACTCAATGCGCCCGCCTGGGAGGCGCTGGAGGCGGTCGGCCTGACCGAGCGCGCCCATGCTCCCGCCGGCAGCCTCTCTCATGGCGAGAAGCGCGCGCTGGAGATCGCGATGGCGCTGACCCTCAAGCCAAAGCTCATCCTGCTCGACGAGCCCCTCGCCGGCGTCGGCCATGAGGAGGGCGAGCGATTGATCGCGCTTTTGAAGAGCCTCAAGGGCCGCTTCGCCATGCTGCTGGTCGAGCACGATATGAGCGCCGTCTTCGCGCTCGCCGACCGCGTCACGGTGCTGGTCTATGGTGGCGTCATCGCCTCGGGCGAGCCGGCGGCAGTGCGGGCCGATCCGGCCGTGCGGCAGGCCTATCTCGGCGAGGAGGTCTAGCGATGCTCCGCGTCGAAGGGCTCGATGCCGGCTATGGTGAGGCGCAGATCCTGTTCGGGGTCGATGTTTCCGTCGGCGAGGGCGAGGTGGTGACTCTGCTCGGCCGCAACGGCATGGGCAAGACCACGACGGTGCGCGCCATCATGGGCCTCTTGCCGGCCAAGGCCGGACGCATCGCCTTCGGCGGCCGCGACCTGACCGGCGCCCCGCCCTTCCGCGTCGCGCAGGCCGGCATCGGCCTGGTGCCGGAAGGCCGGCAGATTTTTCCAACGCTTTCGGTCGAGGAGAATCTGATTGCGACCGCAGCAGATCGTTCCGGCAAGAAGCGCTGGGACCTCGGGCGCATCTACGCCTTCTTCCCCCGCCTCAGGGAGCGGCGGGAGAACCGCGGCAACCAGCTCTCCGGCGGCGAGCAGCAGATGCTGGCGATCGGACGGGCGCTGATGACCAATCCCAAGCTGATCATCCTCGACGAGGCGACAGAGGGGCTCGCGCCCCTGATCCGCGAGGAGATCTGGAACTGCCTGACGGCTTTGAAGGCGGAAGGCGAATCCATTCTCGTCATCGACAAGAACGTCGATGCGCTGGTCCGGATCGCCGACCGCCATGTCGTGCTGGAGAAGGGGCGCGTCGTCTGGCGCGGCACCAGCGCCGAATTGCGCAGCGACAGCGCCGTGAAGGACCGCTTCCTGCACTTCTAGCAGCAGCGACCGCCAACCGCCGCCCGGTCCGCTGGCCGGCTTGATGAGGAGAGCAAGATCATGAAGCCGCTGACTGCCGGCGTGACACGCGCCAATGAAGGCCTGGACGCGATTTCCTGGAACATCCTCGGCCAGACCTATGTGCCGAAGACGCTGTCGCAGGACAGCTTCTCCTGGCACGCGACCTTCCCGCCGGGCACCTTCGTGCCGCCGCATATCCACACGACGCAGGACGAGTTCATCTACATGCTGGAGGGAAGGCTCGATCTCGTGCTCGACGGGCAGGAGAGCTTCGCCACCGCCGGAGACCTGATCCGCCTGCCCCGCAACGTGCCGCACGGCCTGTTCAACAAGAGCGACGCGACGGTGAAGTGCCTGTTCTGGGTTTCGCCGACCGGCCGGCTCTACGATCTGTTCTGGGGCATCCATTCCATGGCGGAGCAGAAGCCGGCGGATGTCGTCGCGCTCTCGGCCAAGCACGAGGTCGATTTCCTGCCGCCGCCGCCCGAAGGCGCCTGAGCCGGCACATTCCCGTGAAAAGCATCGCCTCGCCGGCCGATCGCCCCCTGGCCGGCGATGGCCCGTTAAGGATAATCAATCGTTAAGCGTGAGCGCGCGGATCTGATCTGCTTAACTGCCCCTGCAACCTTGGGTCGTTGTCTTTCGGGGAACGCAACAGCGATGGATACCGAACGTCGTCGCGCGCCGCGCCACCGCACGCTGCTCGGCGGGATCGTGGCCTTCAACGGCCGGCGCTCGACACTCGATTGCACGATCCGGAACCTATCCGGCAGCGGCGCGCTGATGGCCGTGCCGGATGCCGTTGCGCTGCCGCCGTCCTTCGAGCTCGAAATCCCTTCGCGGCAACGTCAGTATTCGGCACGCACGGTCTGGCGCAGCGGCGAACGGATCGGCATCGTCTTCACCGACCCGGCGGAGGCCGTGCCGCTCGACCTGATGCGCCGGCTCAAGGCTTGCGAGACGGCGGATGCCGGTCTGAAGACCCGCATCCGCCAGCTGACCGAGGCCGGTTGATCAACCCTTGCGGGTTGCCAGTTGCTCCGCCGAGAAGCCGGCCTTGCCGGCATAGGACTTCACGATCTGCTCGCGCCTTGTGTAGCTCAGCACACGCTCGACATCGTCGAAACCGTTCGGCGCCAGCGCCTCCACCGCGTCGATCACCCGCTCCGGCCCGCCGACCCGGTTCATTGCCACCACCTCCGCCGTCGCCGGCAAGCGCTCAGCCTCATAGGCCGCGAGTGCCTGGCGCGGATGCTCGGCCTTGGCCAGCCGGTCGGCGAGGCAGCGCGCATCGAGGATCGCCTGCGAGGCGCCGTTCGAGCCGACCGGATACATCGGATGGGCGGCATCGCCGAGCAGCGTGACGCGGCCATGGGTCCAGCGCGGCAGCGGGTCGCGGTCGCACATCGGGTACTCCCAGAAGGTCGCAGTCGCCCGGATCAGGCCGAGGATGTCGAAGCCCGGCACGCTGAAACGGCGCGCGAAGGGCAGCACATCCTCGAGGCGGCCCGACTTCGACCAGGCCTCCTTCGGCGGCGGCCGCTCGGGATCGCCATTGCGGATGTTGACGACCCAGTTGGTCAATCGCGTCTGTGGCGTCGCCCCCTTGCCGATCGGGTAGAGCACGAGCTTGCCGGCCATGCCGCCGGCGATGATCATGCTCTCGCCGTCGAGGAAGATCGGCCAGTCGCAGGCGCCGCGCCACATCTGCACACCCTGCCAGCGGGGCGTCCCCTGGTTCGGGAAGTAGAAAGCCCTGACCGCCGAATGGATGCCATCGGCGCCCACCAGGATGTCGCCGCGCGCCGTCTCGCCAGCCTCACCGAAGCGGGCATCGCTGAAATGCGCGGTGACGCCACCCTCATCCTGCAGGAAGCCAAGCAGGCGCCGGCCGGTGCGGATCGCATCCTCGCCAAGCCGCTCGGCGACCGCGTCGCGGATGAGGAGCTGAAGCCTCCCGCGATGGATCGAGAATTGCGGCACCGGCGCGCCGGCGTGCAGGCCGCGCGGCTCGCGCCAGACCGCCTGTCCGAAGCGGTTCATATAGATGAGTTCGCGCGTGCGAATCCCGGCCTCGTCGAGCGCCGGCAGCAGGCCGAGCTCGGCGAGCTCGCGGATCGCGTGCGGCAGCGTGTTGATCCCGACACCGACCTCGCGGATTTCCCCCGCCTGTTCGTAGACAGTCGCGCCGATGCCCCGTGCATGCAGCATCAGCGCCAAGGTCAACCCGCCGATGCCGCCGCCAACGATGATAACCCGCATGCACCGTTCCCTGATGTGCCCATTGTCCTGGGTCTGATATTTTAAGTTTGAAATATCTCTTTTCGATTTGTCAATTGCCGCCGGGCGCGGCGATTCCGATCCACTGCCGCAATCGGCATCGGCCGAAATCGGACAGCGAAGACGGAACAACGCCCCGGCACTCCGACGTTGTTTTTCATCGAACTGTCACGTCGGCCACAGATAAAGCCGATGTTGGCTGGACGATGGCTCGGACTGTGTCCCGGCGGCTGTCGGTCGAACCGCGCGCCGTCTTCGTTCAACCCGTCACGCATAGAGTTGACAGCATGTCTCCCGACAATCTGGACCGCATCAAGGACGAGATTCTCGACAGCTTCGACGAGGAGCTGGAATTGCAGCTCGAAGATGATCGCCTCGACGAGCTCGTTGCGGAAGGGCTGGAAGGCGCGGGCGGCGATACGCTCGACCGCAAGGTCTATTTCCGTGAGCTCTTCCGCCTGCAGCACGAGCTCGTGCGCCTGCAGGACTGGATCCAGTACAAGAAGCTCAAGGTCGTCGTGCTGTTCGAAGGGCGCGACTCCGCCGGCAAGGGCGGCGCGATCAAGCGCGTGACGCAGCGTCTCAACCCGCGCATCTGCCGCGTCGTCGCCCTGCCCGCCCCGACCGAGCGCGAGCGCAACCAGTGGTATTTCCAGCGCTATGTCCCGCATCTGCCGAGCGCCGGCGAAATGGTGCTGTTCGACCGCTCCTGGTACAACCGCGCCGGCGTCGAGCGGGTGATGGGCTTCTGCACCCCCGAGGAGCTGGAGGAGTTCTTCCGCTCGGTTCCGGATTTCGAGCACATGCTCGTGCGCTCCGGCATCATCCTGATCAAGTACTGGTTCTCGATCACCGACGAGGAGCAGGAATTCCGCTTCCGCATGCGCATCGAGGATCCACTGAAGCAGTGGAAGCTCTCGCCGATGGATCTGGAGAGCCGCGTGCACTGGGAAGACTATACCCGGGCCAAGGAAGAGATGCTGGAGCGGACCCATACGGAGCATGCGCCGTGGTCGGTGGTGCAGGCGGTGGACAAGAAGCGCGCCCGCCTCAACATGATCTCGCATCTGCTCGGCCAGATTCCCTATGAGAACGTGCCGAAGCCCGAGATCGTGCTGCCCGAGCGCGTGCGCAATCCGGATTATCTGCGCCATCCGGTGCCGCCGGAGATGTATGTGCCCGAGGTTTTTTGAGGACGCGCGCCGGCGGCGCACCGACTAGCCCGGTACGCGAACCGTCATGGCGAGGAGCAAAGCGACGAAGCAATCCAGGGCAGCCAGGTGAAACCTCTCACTCAGTCCTGCTGGATTGCTTCGCTCCGCTCGCAATGACGGGCGTGTAAGCTCGCGACGCCCTTACTCGCTGAGAACCGGCTCAGCCCTTCGGGAAGGTCAGCGGCGAATAGTCGGTGACGGGGCGCTTGGCCCAATCATAGTCCGGCGCGGCGGCCTCGGTGCGCTTCTGCGCCTCGTGCAGGCGGCGGGCGGCATCGGGATAGTCCATCGTCAGCACCGTGCCGTCGGCCACGACCAGCCGACCATCGACATAGACGCGATCCACGGCACGCTCAGCGGCCGCATAGACCATGCTGCGCACGGGGTCGCGGCGCGGCTGCATCATCGGATGGGCGAGATCGACCATGACGAGGTCCGCCTTGCAGCCGGCTTCCAGCCGCCCGATGTCGTCGCGGCCGAGCGCGGCGGCGCCGGCCGTGGTCGCAGCCTCGAAGATATCGGTTGTGGTGAGCGTGCGCGGGCTCTCCGCCATCAGCCGGGCGACATAGCCGGCATGGCGCATCTCCTCGAGCATGTTGTGCGGATAGGTGTCGGTGCCGAGCCCGATGCGGACGCCGGCCCGGCGGTAGCGCCCAAAATCGTCGAGCGCGATGCCACGGCGCATGAAGACCGTGGGGCAATGGGCGACGGTCGTGCCAGTCTCGGCGAGCAGCGCGAGATCGCGCCGGCTGTGCCAGGCGACGCGCGGATAGTCGTCGAGGAAGATGGCGTGGCCGACGATGCTGGTATCGCCGAGCACGCCGAGCTTCTCCAGCCACTGGATCGGCGAGACGCCGTGGCGGCGGGTGATCTCGTGGAACTCCACCGTCGATTGCGCGGCATGGATCTGCCAGCGCAGCCCGCGGCGCCCGGCTTCGGCATAGCTGTCCTTGATCAGCCCCTCGCTGCAGGTGTCGATCTGGGCGGGGCAGACCATGCCAAAGAGCCGGCCGGAGGGATGGTTCTGCGCCTGCTCGATCACGTCGAGGGCCTGGGCCATGGCTGCCTGCCCGGCCTTCTCGTCCCATTCGTATTCGACGACATGGCCGTTCCTGGTGAACCAGCGGGCCGAGCGGAACATCGGCGACAGGCAGACGCGCAGGCCGCTATTGGCCGCGAGGTCGAGCCAGCCGGGATGGGCGACCGACAGGTCCGCGACCGTGGTGACACCCGACAGCAGCAATTCCGAATAGGCGACCTCGACGCAGGCCGGCACCGCCTCGGCATCCGGCCGCAGGATCGGCATGAACTCGTAGAGCGAGGAGTTGTAGAGGGCGGGCGAGCCGAGCTCGTCGAGGAAGCCCTTGTTGAGCGGCTCGCTCGACGGGTGCGAATGGATGTTGACGAGGCCCGGCATGACCATACGCCCGCGCCCATCGACCGTCTCGTCGGCCTGCCCCTCATAGCGCTTGCCGACGAAGCTGATCGCGCCATCCGCGAAGGCGACATCGGCATCGTGCAGATAGACGTGGCGGGACGCTTCCGCATCCCAGGCGACAACGATGTCGGCGTTCTTGATGACCGTGATCGTCATGGTGTTCTCCTCCGCTCCCAAAGGCATGGCGCAGGCTGATTTTACGGGACGGCGCCGTCATTCCGGACAAGCCGCGACAGCGGCGCCGATCCGGAATCCATCGTCGAGCGCAACGCCCTTCGATGGATTCCGGGTCAAGCCCGGAATGACGGCTCGTTTCCGCGGAGAATCAGCCTGCGCTCGAAAAAACTCAGCGCTTCAGCTTGATGTCGAGGCCCTTATAGAGCCCGGCGCCGTAGATGCCGTGGGCGCGGACGCCCTCGACCCGGTCGCCCGCCACGACCCAGAGCGGCTGCGAGGCCAGCGGCACCCAGACATTGGCGTCGGTGAGCTGCATCTGGACGGCGCCGATCGCCTCCTTGCGCTTGGCCGGATCGACGGCGGTCGCGGCTGCCTTGAGCAGCTCGTCCGTCTTCGGGTCCTTCCAGTTCATGCGGTTCGGCGTCGGCACCTGCCGGCTGGCGAAGTAGAGGTTCAGCGCCTCCGTCGCCGTGACATAGGGGTAGGACATGTAGAAGGCGTCGAACTCCTGCGTCGCCAGCTTGCCCCAGGCGACGGTGGCGTCCCAGAGCTGGATCTTGAGGTCGATGCCGATCTTGCGCAGATCGGCCTGCATCGCCTCGGAGATGCGCGGGTTCACGTCGTTGCGGATGCCGTAGACGATGAAGGTGGCCTTCTGGCCGTCCTTCTCGCGGATGCCGTCGGCGCCCGGCTTCCAGCCGGCTTCGTCGAGAAGCTTCGCCGCCGCCGCCGGATCGTGCTTCGGCATCTTCGCGGCCGTGTCCTTGTCGTAGTCGAGCACGGCCGGATTCAGCAGCGATGGCAGCGCGGTGCCCTTGCCGAAGAAGATCGCCTTGGCGATGGCCTGCTTGTCGGTGGCCATGTTGACGGCCTCGCGGATCGCCTTGTCCTTCGAGACGGGCTTGTCGACCTTGAAGCCCATAAAGACGTCGTAGATGTAGTTTTCCTGGCGTTGCACGGTCATGCCGGGGATGCGCTGCATCGTGTCGAGCGCGATATAGGGCATGTAGTAGGTCACGTCGGCCTGCTTGGCCTGGATCGCGGCCATCAGCGTATTCGGCTCGGGAATGACCTTCCAGACGATGTCCTCGATCTGTGGCTTCGGGTCCTTGTAGATCGACGGACCCCAATTGTAATAGGGATTCTTCTTCAGCACGATTTCCTGGCGCGGCGTCCACTTCACCCAGCAATAGGGGCCGGTGGCGTTGAAGCCCTGCACGCCGAAATTCGCCCCGAGCTTCTCGACCGCGTTCTTGTCAACGACCGAGGCGAAGGACAGCGCCATCTGGAAGAGCAGGTCGCTATAGGGCTCCTTGAGCTCATAGATCAGCGTGGAATCGCCCTCGGCACGGATGTCCTGAACCGGGCCGCCGCGGAACGAGACCGGCGATTTGTTGGCCGGATCGACCCAGCGCTTCAGCGAATAGACCACGTCGTCGATGGTCATCGGCCGGCCGTCGCAGAACTTGACGTCCTTGCGGATCTTGAAGGTGTAGGTCTTGCCGTCCGGCGACACCGTCCAGCTCTCGGCGAGGCCGGGCTTGATCGTCTTCATGTCGAAATCGACCGTCACCAGCGTGTCGGCCATCATGTAGATGACCTCGGCCGCCGCCGTCGCCGTGGTGCGGATCGGGTCGTAGTTGTCGGCGTCGATCACGCGCAGGATCGAGAGCGGCGCCTTCTGTTGTGCGATGGCGGGCGCGGCGGCCAGAATCGCGCCGGCGGCGCCGGCGAGAAGCAGAGCGGAAAACTTGATCATCGAGCAGGTCCCCTTTTTTTGATGGTGTCGGATTCTATTTGCGCAGCTTCGGGTCGAGGGCGTCGCGCAGCGCATCGCCGAGCACGTTGAAGGCGAGCACGACCACGAAGATCGCCAGGCTCGGCAGCACCGAGACATGCGGCGCGAAGAACAGGAAGTTGCGCCCATCGGCGGCCATCGCGCCGAGCTCCGCCGTCGGCGGCTGGGCGCCGAGCCCGAGGAAGGAGAGCGCCGCGCCGAGCAGGATCACCTGCCCGAAGCGCAGCGTGACGAAGACGAAGATCGCCGAGAGGCAGTTGGGCAGCACATAGCGCAGGATGATGTGCAGATCCCGGAGGCCGAGCGAGCGCGCGGCCTCGATATAGCCCTGCTGCAGCACGACCAGAGCCGAGCCGCGCACGACGCGCGCCATCAGCGGCACCGTGGCGATGGCGAGCGCGATGATGACCGAGGGCAGGCCCGGCCCGAAGATCGCAGCAATGGCGAGGCCGAACAGGATGGCCGGGAAGGACAGGAGCACATCCATCAGCCGCATCAGCACGCCGGAAATCTTCGGGTAATAGGCGGCCGCGAAGCCGATGACGCCACCAATGGCGCCGCCGATGATGACGGAGGCGAGCCCCATCACCAGCGTCGTTCTGAGGCCGAAGAGCAAACGCGTGATCATGTCGCGCCCCTGCCCGTCGGTCCCGAGGAGGCCGAGCTCGCCCGGGGCCTTCAGCGTGTTGGCGAGATCATTGCCATAGGGATCGGTGGGGGCGAGCCAGGGCGCGAAGACGGCACCGAGGATCGACAGCACGACCAGAGCCAGCGCGATGCAGGCTCCGACATCCGACAGCAGCATCCTGAGCACCGTCTTCCGGCGGACAGGCGCGGCGGCGGCTACGCCGATCGCGGCTTCCACCGCCTTGGCGCCCGGCTGGAGCGGACTGGTCGAGGAACTCATCAGGCGCCCCTCACACGCGGGTCGAGCACGGCATAGAGGACGTCCACGGCAAGATTGACCAGGATGAAGCCCAGCGAGAGCACGATGATCGTGCCCTGCGCCATCGGCAAATCGCTCGACAGGATGGCGCCGACCGCGAGCCGGCCGATGCCGGGCCAGGAAAACACCGTCTCGGTGACGACCGCGCCGCCGAGGAGGAAGCCGATCTGCAGGCCGATCAGCGTGACCACCGGCACCAGCGCGTTGCGCAGCGTGTGACGCAGCAGGACCGTGCGCTCGCCGAGCCCCTTGGCACGGGCGGTGCGGACATGGTCGGCGCCGAGCTCGTCGAGCACAGAGGTTCGCGTCATGCGCGCGACCGGGCCGACGAAGACGCCGCCGAGCGTGATGGCCGGCAGGATGATCCCCTGCAACCCTTCCCAGGTCCAGAGCGGGCCGGTGCGGCCGGTGAAGGGCAGGATCGGATATTTGAAGCCGAAGAGCCAGATCAGCCCCAGTCCAAGGAAGAAGACCGGCAGCGAGACGCCCGCGACCGAGACCGCCATGATGGCGCGGTCGAGCAGGGAACCGCGGAAATAGGCGCCGACCGTGCCGAGCAGCATCCCGAGCGGGATCGCCCAGACGAGCGAGGCGAACATCAGCTCCAGCGTCGGGCCGATGGTGTTGGCGAGTTCCTGCGAAACCGGGACATTGTTGATGATCGAGACGCCGAGATCGCCCTGCGCGAGACGGCCGATATAGATCGCAAACTGCTTCCAGAGCGGCTGATTGAGGCCTAGCTCCTGGCGGATGGCCTCGACCACGTCCTGCGTCGCGGTCGGCCCGGCGCGCACCTGGGCCGGATCGGTCGGCACGACCTGCATCAGCAGGAAGCCGACCAGCAGCACACCGAGCAGGACGGGCAGAACCAGCAGAAGCCGTTGCAGCGTATGGCGCAGCATGAAGACCTATCCCGCCCTACTGCGCGGCGGCGGCGAGCTGACCGTGACGATCGAAGACGACCTCACCGCCCAGCAGGGTCAGATCGCAGCGCACCTCGTTCTCGAGCGCTTCCACCGGGATCGAGAAGATGTCCTGGGAGAGCACGGCGATATCGGCGAACTGGCCCGCAACGAGCCGACCCATCCGATCCTCGGCAAACTGAGTGTAAGCACCGAGCGCGGTATAGGCGTGCACGGCCTCCTCCATCGTCAAGCGCTCGGCCCCGCCGATCACGGTGCCGCGCTTGGTCCGGCGCGTCACCATGCTGAAGAGGTTCTTGAACGGGTCGGTGGCGCAGACCGGCGCATCGGAGCTCGCGGCGGCGTGCAGGCCGGCATCCACCCATTTGCGCATCGGATAGGAGGCATCTGCCCGCTCCTGGCCGAGATTGGTGACGTAGAGATCGCCGAACTCGTAGATGAAGATCGGCTGCGGCAAGGGGTCGATGCCGGCAGCGGCCATGCGGGCGAGCTGGCCGTCGGTCAGGAAGCCACAATGCTCGATGCGGTGGCGGCGGCCCTTGATCGGATGCTCGGGACTGTCGGCCTTCTCCATGCCCGACAGCACCTGCTCGATCGCAGCATCGCCGATCGCGTGAATCGCGAGCTGGTAGCCGAGCTCGTGGTAATGCCGGAGATAGCGGTGCATGTCGGCATCGGAATAGATGAAGATGCCGCGATTATCGGGGTCGCCGACAAGGTAGGGCTCGCTCATCGCGGCGGTCAGCCCGCCGGCGCTGCCGTCGCCGAAGACCTTCATCGCGCCGTAGCGCAGCAGCCCGACCTCGCGGCCGAAACGGTAGCCGGCTGCATGCGCCTCGTCGCCGATGCCGTCGGCATTGCCGTAGATGCAGACCCATGTACGGACCGGCAGCGTCCCAGTGCGGGCGACCTCCTCATAGGCCGCGATCTCGGCCATGCCGGCGGTCATGCCGACACCGGCATCCATCACGCTGGTGAAGCCCTGCGACAGCATATAATGCCCGGCCTTCTCGATCGCGGCCTTGAGTTCGGCAACGCTCGGCTGCGGCATCGCCTCGACGATCAGGCGCATCGCGCTTTCGGCCAGCAAACCGGTGAGCTTGTTGTCGCGGCGCTCGATCAGGCCGCCGGCCGGACTCGGCGTGTTGTGGCCGATGCCGGCCGCGGCCATCGCCCGGCTGTTGACGACGCCGACATGGCCGCAGGTGCGCTTGATGTAGACGGGGTTGTCGGGCGCGACGCGATCGAGTTCCTCGGCGGTCGGATGGCGCAGCTCGGCGAACTCGTTGTGATCATAGCCGCGGCCCAGCACCCATTCGCCCGGCTTCTTGCCCCTGGCGGCCACCGCGATGCGGCGCAGCGCCTCGTCGATGCTGTTGACCCCTTCCTCGGGCCGCAGATTGACCTCGCTCATGCCGAGGCCGAGCGGCAGCAGATGCATATGCGCGTCGTTGAGGCCGGGGATGGCGACCCGCCCGGCAAGGTCGACGACCTTCGTGCCTGGGCCTTGCAGCGCGGCAATCTCGGTGGCAGACCCCGCCGCCAGAACCTTTCCATCCGCGATTGCCAGTGCCTCGGCGAAGCCGTCCGCCAGGCCGCAAAAGATGCGGCCGTTCAATAATACGGTATCGGCCTTAGTCATGATGCGCGCTCACCCTGCTTTCAACCCGGTTTCCCGCAGGGCACAGAACGAGACGATAGCATTCGAAAAACAACAACCGATACGCGAAGAGAGTATTCGCCTCCGCGCGGCCCTATTGGACAAAATTGGGCATCCTGATCTAAACGGTCGCTTCGATCGAAAAAACTATTCCGCTACGCCTGTTCCCCGCGACATGATTTTCTTGTTGGCTTTCCGTCAGCATTGCTCAGAATATTGAGCAACGCAAGAGGCGCCGGGCAGACGCCCACTGCATGGCGCGCGGGTTTAACGAATACGGGCGGCATGGGGAGGAAAGGCAGAAATGAGCTTCGATGTCGGGGGCAGACTGCGCGAAATCCGACTGGCTGCCGGGCTTTCCCAGCGGGAACTGGCCGGCCGCTCCGGCGTGACGCATAGCCTGATCTCGCTGATCGAGCAGAATCGGAACAGCCCGTCGGTCGCATCGCTGCGGAAGATCCTCGACGGCATCCCGATGAGCATGGTCAATTTTTTCGACGAAGCGCGCACGCCGCGCGACAAGGTCTTCTTCGAAGCCGACGACCTCATCGACCTGACCTCGCGCCTGCATCAGGTCAATGGCGGGGAGAGCCGGGGCAGGATGTCGTTCCGCCAGGTCGGAGACGCCAAGGCCCACAACCTCCAGATCCTGCACGAATATTACGAGCCCGGCGCCGATACCGGCGTCGCCATGCTCAAGCACAACTCGCATGAGGGCGGCGTCATCCTCTCGGGCGAACTCGAGATCACCGTCGGCGACCAGATCAAGGTGCTGAGCCCGGGCGAAGCCTACCTCTTCGACAGCCGCGTCCCCCATCGGTTCCGCAATATCGGCACGGAACGCTGCGTCGTGGTCAGCGCCTGCACGCCGCCCTATCTGTAGGCGCCCCGGCGCCGGCCGACGCAGTGCCGGTACGCGGCCGACGCCTCGGCCACCGTCAGTGCTTGGAGACGTGCTCGGGCTTGCCCTTGCGCTTGGTGGAAGCCATCTTCTCCAGCTCGCTCTCGCTCATCGATTTCTCCATCGACTTCGAGGCGCCCTGGAGCTTGCTCTTCCTCATGTCGCCGCGCTTGGCCGCAAGCGCGGCTCCGGCGGCCTTCTGCTGGGCAGCGGATTTGGCTGGCATCTCGTCCTCCTCCATCGGAAACAGCGGATGAACCCGCTGATCCGGCCAAGAGTTCCGCGAAGGACTCGCTTCGAGCCGCTCTCCAGAGGGCAAGACTTGGTCGACGCAGCCTCGCAAACTCAGGCGCGAGCGCCCGGTCCCGCCGGCCCGGGCCGCATCGTCAGCCAGGCGGCGCAGACAAAGCCCACGAGAAGGAGCGCGCTGATCAACCCGACCACGCCGCCCCAGCCCGCCTGCGCCCAAAAGACACCGCCGAGCGTGCCGACCGCACTCGAACCGAGATAGTAGGCGAAGAGATAGAGCGAGGAGGCCTGGGCCCTGGCGTGCTGAGCCTTCGCGCCGACCCAGCCCGATGCGGTGGCGTGCGCCCCGAAGAAGCCGCCGGTCAGCACGGCCATGCCGAGCACGATCACCGGGAGGGAGGAAGACAATGTCGCCAGCACGCCAAGGAGCATCAGGCCGAGCGACAGGCACAGCATCGGTCCCCGGCCGAGTCGCCCCGCCAGATCGCCGATCCAGGCCGAAGACAGGATGCCGACGAGATAGACCGCGAAGATGAAGCTGACGGCCACCTGGCTCAGCGAGAAGGGCGGCTGCATCAGCCGGTAGCCGGTGTAGTTGTAGACGCAGACGAAGCTGCCGAGCAGGAGGAAGCCTTCCAGGAACAGGAGGCGCAGGCGCCCGTCGCGCAGATGCACCGCAAAGGAGCCGGCGAGTGCCCTAACGGAGGGCGCGACGCGCCGGAAATGCCGCGAGGCCGGCAAGGTGCGCCAGAGCACCAGCCCGCAGACGACGCCGACGAGGCCGACGGCGAAAAGCCCGATGCGCCAGGACGAAAAATCAGCGATGACGCCGGTGATGGCGCGGCCGCCAAGCCCGCCGAGGCCGCTGCCGCCGATATAGAGCCCCATGGCGAGGCCGGCCGACTCGGCATGCATCTCCTCGCTGACATAGGCCATGGCCACCGCCGGCAAACCGCTGAAGGTGATGCCCGCCAGCGCGCGCAGCAGCACAAGGTCGTGCCAATTGCGCGCGAAGGCGCTCAGCATCATCAGCACGGCCGAGGCCAGGAGCGAGGCCACCATCACGGGCTTGCGCCCGACGATCTCCGAGAGCGAGCTCGCGACCAGCATCGCGAAAGCGAGCGTGCCGGTGGTCGCCGACAGCGCCAGGCTGCTCTGGGCCGGGGTGATGCCGAATTCCTGCGAGAACACAGGCATCAGCGGCTGCACGCAATAGACCAGCGCGAAGGTGGAGAAACCGGCGGAGAACAAGGCAAGGTTGGTCAGGCGGAAACCGCGCGTGCCCCGGCGAATCCGGCTGTCGGCCTCGGGCTCCGCGATGTCGAGCGCGACAGGCGTCTCGATGCGCAGCGACTGAGGGGAGGTCATTTCGGTCATGATTGTCAGTTCCGCAGCGCAGGTCACGCTGCGCGCGTTGGTTGAGATGGAAGTTGGGCCCGATATTGTCCAATATCGATTTGGTTCCGATCGATAGGTTTTGCGAATGGATCTCCGCCATCTCCGCTATTTCGCCGTGCTCGCGGAAGAGCTGCATTTCGGCCGTGCCGCGCAGCGTCTCGGCATCTCGCAGCCACCGCTGAGCCAGCAGATCCACGCGCTCGAACGGGAGCTCGACGCCGAGCTCTTCGCCCGCACCAGCCGCCGGGTCGAGCTCACCGCGGCCGGCCGGATCTTCCTGCCCGAGGCGCGCGCCGTGCTGGCGCGGGCGGAACTGGCACTGACCATCGGCCGCCGGGCCGGGCGCGGCGAGATCGGCGAATTGCGCATCGGCTTCACTGCGTCCGCGCCGCTCGCGACGATCATGCCGACGCTGATCCACAGCTTCCGCGAGCAGCGGCCGGACGTGCATCTGACGCTGCGGGAAATGAACAGCCATGTGCAGATGCAGGAGCTTCTGGACGGCGGGCTCGACCTCGCCTTCCTGCGCATGCCGGACGATCCGGCGCTCGCCGATCCGCGGCTTGCGACGCTGGAGATGCAGCGCGAGGAACTCCTGCTCTTCCTGCCACGCAGCCACCGCCTCGGCGGTTCCCCTGCCCGGCAGCGCGTCGCACTTGCCGAGCTCGAGCGCGATGCCTTCGTGCATTTCTCCCGCGAGGCGGCCACCAGCACCTACGATCAGTTCATCGAGCTGTGCCGCCAGGCCGGCTTCCGGCCGCGTATCGTGCAGGAGGCACGGGAGCCGGCCACCATCATCGGCCTCGTCGCGGCCGGCGTCGGGCTGACGGTGATGGCCTCCTCCTTCGCCAATATCCGCTTCGACAATGTGGTGACGCGGCGGCTGACGGAGCCGGCGCCCTCGCTCGCCACCTGGCTCGCGCATCGCCCTGACCGAGCCTCTCCCGCCATCGAGGCGTTCCTGGCGCTCGGCGCAGCGACGCGGCCGGCGTGAAATCCGTTTGGAAAGCCGAGCCCTCATCCCGAGGAGGCCCACGCGAATGTCCAGGCAGGTTTGCTGCCGATTTATCCGGCCTCGCCCTGCACCCGTTTATGCGCCGTTAACCCTGCCCGGTTAGGCCAGAAGACCGAGTTGGCCAGTAGTAGTGTTCGCTGTCTCCGATGTATAAGCGCGACCGTCATCAGCGAACCAACAGCTTCGCACCCGGCGATTATCAGGCTGATCCTGCAGACGAATCCCTGCGAAGTTCAGGCGCGCCTCACACGCCCGGCGTCGCGACGAATCGCGGCCCCGCCGCTGAGCCGTCCGCACCGGTCTATGTCCGCTCGACGCGCAAGGCGCGGCAGGCGCCGACGGAGCAGGCGATCGAGAGGCAGAGCCCTCCGCTGATGTTCAGCGGCGGCCACCCCCACGCCGTGACCCTGGCCGATTCGACGCGTGTCCGCTTCTGGCGCACGCCCAAGCATCTGATGCGGGAGATCTGGGGCACGCCCGACAGCGAGACCTATCTGCAGGCCGCAGCGCCGGTCGAGACAATGCCCGAGCCCGATCTCGCATCGATCGAGGATATCGCGCCCGAAATCTGGCCCGAGGATGAAGCCCCGGAACGCGACGAGGCCGCCTTCGCGAACGCGCGCCAGTCGACGGAGATCCCGGCGGAGCCGCGCTCGACGCCCTTCGCCTTCCTCTCGGACCACGCCTTCTGGGATCTCGTGCCCGAGATCGGCCGCGACGAGAGCGAGGTGACCGCTCCCGTTCTCAGGACCATGGAGACGATGGCGTGGGAAGACGATTCCATCGCCGATGAACCGTGGGAGGCGGAGGAACCGATCTTGCCGGTGGTCGAAGCCGCCGCACCGGTTCAAGCGATGGCCAATCCGGGCGTCCGCTCGCTCTGGCCAGGCTATTCGGTGAATCTGCGCATCTCGATGGCGCCTCAACCGGCCGCGCTGCCGTTCGCCCCATCGGTCGTCGCGAAAGCGCCCGAGTCGCTTGCGAAAGCCGCGACCGACCTCATGACGACCGAAGCCGTCGAAGCCTCCGTTCGGCCCGTCGCCCCAGCCGCTCGGGTGCGGAAGGCTCCCGCCCGCCAAGCGGAGCAGCCGATCGGCTTCCAGCTTCCGCCGATCGAATTCCTGGCCGAGCCCCCGCAGACGCCGGAAGAAACCATGCCGGTCGAGGTGCTGCAGCAGAATGCCGGCCTCCTCGAAGGCGTGCTCGAAGACTTCAACGTCAGGGGCGAGATCGTTCAAGCCTGCCCCGGCCCTGTGGTGACGCTTTACGAGCTTGAGCCTGCGCCTGGCACGAAGTCGTCGCGGGTGATTTCGCTTGCCGACGACATCGCGCGTTCGATGAGCGCGGTCTCGGCGCGCGTGGCGGTGGTGCAGGGCAAGAACGCCATCGGCATCGAGCTGCCCAACGCCAAGCGCGAGACTGTCTTCCTGCGCGAGCTCCTCGCCAGCCAGGATTTCGAGGCGACCAAGCACAAGCTCGCACTATGCC
>NZ_JACXWY010000016.1:0-120380 GCF_014764685.1 Allobosea spartocytisi | reverse complement strand
CGCACCGCCCGACTCAGCCAGAACCTTCGTGATCGCAGCCGTCAGCGACGTCTTGCCATGGTCAACGTGACCAATCGTTCCAATGTTGCAGTGCGGCTTCGTCCGCGAAAACTTCTCTTTGGCCATGACACCCTTGTCCTCGAAGGCGGCCCTCCGGGGCCTAGAAACGCGGTCGCATTAGGGGTTTTTGCGCGGCGATGCAAGCCGGCCGGCCCCATCGACCTCCTGTGACGCCAGAGTGAGGAGGTCAGCGCTAATTCTTCACCATCCAGCGCCCCCGGACACGCTGCAGAAGAAGGCTCGTCACCGAATAGCCCTCGCTCGGCATTCGGGCGATACGGCGCAGGCTCGCGACCGCCTCCGGATCGGCTCCGTCGCCGAAGGCCACGATGTCGCGCGCCGGCACCGCGACGACCAGCTCGGCAGGGAGATTCGGGATCGCCGACCAGACCTCTGGCAGCAGAATCAGCGCCGCATTGTAGTCAGCCTCGAAGGACAGGGACCGAACGGGACCATGTTCCTCGATCTGCAGGCGCGAGACCCTGCGCTTCAGGTTCTCCCGGCCGGCATTCATCATATCCTGGTTGCTAAGCCCGAACCGCTTTCCTTCTCCGCTCATGACGAAGCGAGATATGTCTTTGCGATCTTCTACGACGACGACCACGACATCGCCCACGAGCTCCGCGTGGACGATGCCCGGTGCAGGTTTCGGTTGGGCGCGCGCCTTTTCTTCAACCGCCGCGACGAAGGCTCGGTTCTTGACGGTGACCAGCAGCGAGCTCTTGAAAGAAGCCGCATCGCGTTGAGGCGCACCGCATTCCGGGCAAACCGGTTCTTCAGCCCAGGATCGCTCCGGCCACGCTGTGAGCATGGCGAACAACACAACCAGTAAGTGCAACATGCCGAGCCCCCCAACCCGCAACCACAATTGCGCATCGAGAACATAATGGCAACATCTTTACTTGCCCGCGGTCATGCAACCCCGAACACCCGCCGATAGCGCGCCACAGCCTCCGGGTCGCCCGAGACCTTCTCGGGATTGTCGGAGAGCTTCACCGCCGGGCGCCCGTTCGCCTTGGTGACCTTGCAGACCAGCGACATCGGATCGAGCGCGCGCGAACCGTCCGGCGAGCAGCCGACGAGATCGTTGGTTAGGTCGGTACCCCAGCCAAAGGCCATGCGGACCTTCCCGTCGAAATGATGGTAGACGCGCTCGATCGCATCGACATCGAGCCCGTCGGAGAAGACCAGCAGCTTCTCGCGCGGATCGCGCCCGTGCGCGCGCCACCATTCCATGATCGTCTCGCCGGCCGGGATGGGAGGTGCGCTGTCCGGCCGGAAGCCGGTCCAGTCCGCCACCCAATCCGGCGCATGGCGCAGGAAGCTCTGCGTCCCGAAGGCGTCCGGCAGCGCGATCAGCAGGTTGCCGCCATAGACCTGCCGCCATTCGTCGAGCACCCGGTAAGGCGCGCGCAGCAGCTCCTCGTCGGAATCGGCCAGCGCCGCCAGCACCATCGGCAATTCATGGGCGTTGGTGCCGATCGCCTCGAGATCGGTATCCATCGCGAGCAGCACGTTCGAGGTGCCGCTGAAGGCCTTGCCCAGCCCCTCCTTCAGCGCCAGGACGCACCAGCGCTGCCAGAGATGGCCATGGCGGCGGCGCGTGCCGAAATCGGAGAGCCTGAGATTGGGCAGCTTCTGCAGCCGCTCGACCTTGTCCCACATCTTCGCCTTGGCGCGGGCATAGAGCACGTCGAGCGAGAAGCGCTTCTGGCCCAGCATGACGCGCCGCGCCCTGAGCTCGTTAATGATCGCGAGCGCCGGCACCTCCCACATGGTCGTATGGGTCCAGGGGCCGTCGAAATGCAGCTCGTACTGGCCGTCGACCTTGCGAAGCTCGTAATCGGGAAGCTGGAACTCGGCGAGCCAGGCCATGAAATCCGGCGAGAACATCTGGGTCTTGCCGTAGAAGCTGTTACCGGCGAGCCAGATCAGTTCCTTCTTGGTGAACCGTAATGAGCGGGCGTGGTCGAGCTGCGCGCGCAGTTCGCCCTCGTCGACGATGTCGGCGAGGCGGATATGCCTGGAACGGTTGATCAGCGAGAAGGTGACGCGGACTTCCGGATGGAAGGCCCGGATCATCTGCAGCATCAGGAGCTTGTAGAAATCGGTATCGAGCAGGCTGCGGATGATCGGGTCGAGCCGCCAGCCGTGATTATAGGTCCGCGTCGCGATGTCGGTGTAGATCATATCGGCAGCAGGTCCGGGAAAGCTCGGCGACGGAACGGCGCATGGGCGCCGATGCCATCAGAACAATGCCTGGGCCGTTGGCGCAAGCGTGTCGCGCGCGGGGCAGCACGCAAGCGGCGCTCGGCCATTGCCGTGCCCCCTCTCTCAAGCTATCTCGCCTGTTCGATCGGGGTTCAAAAGCACATGGCGTCCGAAACCACATTGCCTACGGCCGGCTTCGGCACCACTTCTTCTGCGCCCTATGATCTCGCGGTCATCGGCGGCGGCATCAATGGCTGCGGCATCGCGCGGGATGCGGCCGGGCGCGGCGCCTCCGTCGTGCTGTTCGAGAAGGACGACCTCGCGAGCGCCACCTCGTCGCGCTCGACCAAGCTGATCCATGGCGGGCTGCGCTATCTCGAACATTACAAGTTCCGGCTGGTGCGCGAGGCTCTGATGGAGCGCGAGCGGCTCTGGGCCATCGCGCCGCACATCATCCGGCCGCTGCGCTTCGTGCTGCCGCATCACAAGGGCCTGCGCCCGGCCTGGCTGCTCAGGCTCGGTCTGTTCCTCTACGACCATATCGGCGGCCGCAAGCTCCTTCCCGCGACGCGCACGCTCGACCTCGCCCATGATCCTGCCGGCAGGCCGCTCAAGGACGACAAGGCCAGGGCTTTCGAATACTCCGATTGCTGGGTCGAGGATGCGCGCCTCGTCGTGCTGAACGCCATGGACGCCGCCGTGCGCGGCGCCGCGATCCACACCCGCACGCGCGTCGCCGCCGCGATCCGCGAGGACGGGCTGTGGCGCCTGACGGCGGAAGGGCCGCAAGGCCGTTTCGACATCTGGGCGAAGGCGCTCATCAACGCAGCCGGCCCCTGGGTCGGCGAGGTGCTGAACGGCGTCATCCACACCAATGCCAAGGCCGGCGTCCGCATGGTGCAGGGCAGCCACATCGTCGTGCCGAAGCTCTACGAGCACGACCGCAGCTACATCTTCCAGAATGCCGACGGCCGCATCGTCTTCGCGATTCCCTATGAGCAGGACTTCACCCTGATCGGCACGACCGACCGCGACTATCACGGCGACCCAGCCGAAGTCGTCGCGACGCCGGACGAGATCGCCTATCTCTGCGCCGCCGCGAGCGAATATTTCCGCCAGCCCGTCACGCCGGAATCGGTGATCTGGACCTATTCGGGCGTGCGCCCGCTCTATGACGACGGCGCATCCAAGGCGCAGGAAGCGACGCGCGACTATGTGCTGACGCTCGATGCGCCCGAAGGCGAGGCGCCGCTGCTTTCCGTCTTCGGCGGCAAGATCACCACCTATCGCCGCCTCGCCGAGGCCGCGATCGCCAAGCTCGCGCCGCTCGCACCCTGGGCCGCCCGCGCCGAATGGACGGTTGCAGGCGCGCTGCCCGGCGGCGATTTCCCCGTCGGCGGCTTCGACACGCTGGTCGGTGAGATTGCTGCGGCCTATCCCTGGCTCGAACGACGCACGGCGACGCGGCTTGTCCGCGCCTACGGGACCCGCGCCCGCGACATCCTCGGCGATGCGAAGAGCGTGGTCGACCTCGGCCGCCATTTCGGCGCCGATCTCTACGAGCGCGAGGTGCGCTACCTGATGAAGGCGGAATGGGCGCGCCGGGCGCAGGACGTGCTCTGGCGCCGCGGCAAGCTGGGCTTGCGGTTGTCGAAAGCGGAGAGCGAAGCGCTCGACGACTTCATGCAGGACGCTGCGTCGGTCTAGGCGCGTTCAAGGGATCCAGGCCGGCGGCCGGACCACGATCACCTTGCCGGTTCCGTCGACCTGGATGTACTTGCCGTTGCCGCCGCTCTTGACCCCGTCCCAGCCAAGCCTGCCATGATTCGGGCCGAAATGGCCGGAGCCGTCATTGGCGCCGTTGGAATGCGCGATCAGCAGCGCGTCCGGCACGACGTTGGTGTAGGACACCAGCGCGATATGGCCGGGCTTGCGGGTTTCCAGCATCTTGTCGGTCATCCAGACCACCATGTCGCCGGTCCGGATCTCGTCGAAATCCCAGATCAGGGCACTGGGAAGGCCCGGCGGCTTGCCCGCCTTGGCGGCTCCGACGAGGAACGGGCAGCCCGCGCCGCCCGAATACTTGTCGATGCTGATCCGCTTCATCTCGTTGTAATAGGCGACGACGAAGCCGGTGCAGTCGACGCCGAGGCTCTGGTCGGCCCAGGCCTGGATCGTGTCTTCGGTCGCCTTGCCGGTGTCGAGGGCGAGATTGAGGATATGCTCGCAATCGCCCGGGCTGACCTTGCCCATGCTGGCGCGGGTGAAGGCCTTCTTGTCGACGGTGAGCTTTCGCTTCGCCGCCTCCTGCACGACGAGGCTGCGCTTGGTCGCCCCCGCATCGGAATTATGGGTGCCGATCATGTATTTGTTGATCGACACCAGGGTGTCGCCCGCCGGCACGTTCCAGTAGCGGTCGACCCAGTCCGCCGGCGACGGCGAGCCATTGGCGATATCGGTCGGGTTGCTCGGATCCGGTACCATGGGCCCTCGCCTCGCTGGGATGTTTCGGAAAGGCGGCTCACGCCACCTGATAGGCGAACTGGCCCTCCGCGACCGAGACCTTCGCCTCGGTCAGCGGCTTCTTCTCCAGTTGCAGGTTGAGGATCGCGCGGGATAGCGCCGGCAGCATCGAGTTGGTGATGATGTTGTCGATCATGCGCCCGCCCGAATCCGGGTCGTTGCACTGGCCGACGATGTGCTCGACCACCGCGTCATCGTAAGCGAACGCCGCCTTGTGGTTCTCGGAGAGCCGCTTGCCGATGCGCCCGAGTTGGAGGCGGACGATGCCAGCCAGCATGTCCGACGACAGCGGATAATAGGGAATCGTCACGAGCCGCCCGATCAGTGCCGGCGGGAAGACCTTGAGCAACGCCGGGCGCAGACTCACCGCCATCGCCTCCGGATCGGGCTTGGCGGCGCCATTGGCCGACATGCTCATGATCTCGTCCGTGCCGACATTCGAGGTCAGGATGATCAGCGTGTTCTTGAAATCGATGCGCCGGCCAGTGCCGTCCTCCATCTGGCCCTTGTCGAAGACTTGGAAGAACAGCTCGTGCACATCGGGATGCGCCTTCTCGACCTCGTCGAGCAGCACCACCGAGTAAGGCTTGCGCCTAACGGCCTCCGTCAGCCGGCCGCCCTCGCCATAGCCGACATAGCCGGGAGGCGCGCCCTTCAGTGTCGAGACGGTGTGCGCCTCCTGGAACTCGCTCATATTGATGGTGATGACGTTCTGCTCACCGCCATAGAGCGCCTCCGCCAGCGCCAGAGCCGTCTCGGTCTTGCCGACGCCGGAGGGGCCGCAGAGCATGAAGACGCCGATCGGCTTGTTGGGGTTGTCGAGCTTGGCGCGGTTGGTCTCGATGCGCTTGGCGATCATGCCGATGCCATGCCCCTGCCCGACCACGCGCCTGTTCAGCGTCTCGGCGAGGTTGAGCACGGTCTCGATCTCGTCCTTGACCATCCGTCCGACCGGGATGCCGGTCCAGTCCGAGACGACCGAGGCGACCGACTGCTCGTCGACATGGGCGTAGATCATCCGATTGGCCGGATCGATCTCGCCAAGCGACGCGAATTTGGCGTTGAGCGCAGCGCGGGCATCCTCGGGATCGGCTGCAGGTTCCCCGGTCGGAGCCGATACCTCCGGCGCTGCGGCGCCGGCATCGACGCTCGCCTCCTGCGGCACGGCCTCGGCCTTGGGATCGGCGCCCGGTGCCTTCTCGCCGAGCTTGGTCCGCAGCGCCTTGATCTCCTCGACGATGGCAAGCTCGCTCGCCCAGGCAGCTTCGAGGGCGGCGAGCTTCTCCTGCTTCTCCGCGATCTCGACCTCGATCTCATCGAGCCGCTTGGCGCTGTCGGTGCCGAGATCGGCATCGGCGGTCAGCGCCGCCTTCTCCTGCTCCAACGCATTGATCGCGACGCGCGCATCCTCGATCGCGGCCGGCGTCGCGCTCTGGCTGATGGCGACGCGGGCGCAGGCCGTGTCGAGCAGGCTCACCGCCTTGTCGGGAAGTTGGCGGGCCGGGATATAGCGCGACGAGAGCGTCACCGCCGCGACGATGGCGGCATCCGAGATGCGAACCTTGTGATGCTTCTCCATCGGGCCAATCAGCCCGCGCAGCATGGTGCAGCAACGCAGCACGTCGGGCTCGTCGACCTGTACCGGCTGGAAGCGGCGGGTCAGCGCCGGGTCCTTCTCGAAATACTGCCGATACTCCGACCAGGTCGTCGCCGCGATGGTGCGCAGCGTGCCGCGCGCCAGCGCCGGCTTGAGCAGGTTCGCGGCATCGCCCGTGCCCGCCTGCCCGCCGGCGCCGATCAGCGTATGTGCCTCGTCGATGAACAGGATCACCGGCGTCGGCGAGGATTGCACCTCGTCGATCACCGAGCGCAGGCGCTGCTCGAACTCGCCCTTCATCGAGGCGCCGGCCTGCATCAGCCCGATATCGAGCGCGCAGACCTTGACCCCCTTGAGCGGCGGCGGCACATCGCCCGCCGCGACGCGCTGGGCGAAACCCTCGGCGATCGCGGTCTTGCCGACGCCGGCCTCGCCGGTGAGGATCGGATTGTTCTGGCGCCGGCGCATCAACACGTCGATGACCTGCCGGATCTCGTCGTCGCGGCCGAGGATCGGGTCCATGCCACCCTGGCGCGCCTTGGCGGTCAGGTCCTGCGAGAAGCGGTCGAGCGCGGTCGTGCCCTTCGGCCCTTCGGCCGCCTCGGCGCCCGGCGTGCCGGCGGCGCGCAGGCCCGAGCCATCCATCGGCCTTAAGTTCTCCTCTTCCGAGCTTTCCCAGATCTTGCCGTAGCCTGCCGCCAGCTCCTCGACCGGTATCTTGGCGAATTCCTTGGAAAGCCCGGTGAAAGCCCGGCGCAATTCGGTCGACTTCAGCGCCGCCACCAGCAGGTGCCCGGTCCTGATCTGCGTCTCGCCGAAGAACAGCGTCGCGTAATGCCAGCCACGGTCGAGGATATCGACGATGTGGTTGGCGATGCCGGGCATCTCCGTCTCGTTCTTGCGGAACCCCTCGACGACACCGCCAAGGTCCATCAGCAGCCTGGCGCGATCGAGCTTGTAGTGGTCCGCGGTCAGGGTCAGGTCGTTGGCGCTGCCCTGCAGGATCTGCAGCAGCCAATGCGCCAATTCGACATTGCGGTTCCCGGCACCCTTGGCCTGCCTCAGCGCCTGCAGGAAGGTGTCGTAGCCGATCCGGTTGAGCTTGCCTGTGACGGCTTCGAGGCTGATATCGGCCATGGTCGTCCCCTTGATCTCTGGTCTTAGGCAGCAGCGCGGCTACGTTTCAGGCGCATGCGCTCGGCCGGATGGAAACGGGCGTCGCGGCGCAGCGCGCCTTCCTCGGTGGTCCAGTTCGGCGCCATCCAGCTCGTCCAGCCGAGATGGCCGGACAGGCCGAGCCTGACGGGCTTCACTTCGCCCACCGGCAGCGCGAGCTCGACATCCCATTCGAACTGCTCGCCGAGATGCAGGAAGACGGCATCCGCCAGCGGCTCGCAGCGATCGCCATTCGGCAGGAAGCGCTCGAACTGTTCGAGGTCAGCAGCCACGATCTTCACGCGGAACTTGTCCTCGACGCTGTAGACGCTGGCGCCGAGCAGCGCGTCGCCGCCGAGCGTGCAATGCGCGCCGCCGAGCCGCGTCCGGTCCGCCGGATCGAAGACGAGGCGCATGCCGACGAACTGCTCGATCTCGACTTGCGTCCTGAACAGCCCGGCGAGAAGGCGCTGAAGCCGCGAGGCGGATTTTGCCTGCGCGCCGATCAGCCCGGCATGGGCGAGCTTCTCGGGATCGGGCACGCTGTCGCGGTCGAGATAGGGCTTCGAACCCACCCCGATCATGCTGCCGATATAGGCGGCGAAGCGGTCGAGATCGGGCCGGTCATGCTGCGCGATCGGCCGCGAATCCGCCCAGGCGCGGTAAAAGAGCTGCAGGAAGCGGTGGTTGAAGATATCGAGGAAGCGCGGAAAGGCATCGTCGCGCGCGAGCTGCCAGTGATAGCTCTCCTCGGTTGTCGCCAGCGGCAGCGCGCCCTGCGGGCCGAGCAGGCCGAGGAACTTCACGAAGAGCCGAAGCCTGCCCTGCGCGTCCCGGCCCGCCTCCGCGATGGTCGAGGCGGGAAAGTCGAGGAAGGCCTGCTCGCCCAGCGCGACATATTCGTCGCGCCGCGAGGCGACGTCGCCGATGCGGCTGCGCTCCGGAAAGCTGCGTTCCAGCCGCCGCATCACGGCATAGAAGTCGAAGCGCCAGGGCTCCGCCTCCAGCCTCGCCTGGTAGCCCGGCGCCTTCTCCAGCGGCGTGGCGGCGTCCTCGCTCACAGGACGCGCCTCGAACCGGCACGCGGTGGAAAGCGCATCACCTCGCCGCGCTCCACCGTGCGGATCACCGTCTGGGTAAAATGGTTCATCGCCGCATATTCGGCGAAGAAGCGGTCGAGCACCGCGCCCAGCAGGAAGACGCCGGAGCCCTCGAAGGCCTTCTCGTCGAGCAGCACGGTGATTTCCAGGCCCCGCCCAGCCCCCGTTCCGGCCCGCTGGGGAAAACGGCGCACGACAGGCCGGCTGTCGACGTTCTTGATGCCGCGGATGCGCCGCTCCGTCGCGCTGTCGGCAAGATCGGCGAAGAGCGAAAGCAATTCGCGCAGCGCCTCGCCATTCTGCCCGGCGCCGCGCTGGACGAGGCCGAGATGGTTGAGACTGAGCAGATTGATCAGCCGCCAGGTCACGACGCCCGTGCTCGCCGTCTCCGCACGCAAGCGAAGCTGCGAGACGATCGGCTCGCGCGGCGGTGTCGGCCCGACAAGGCAGGCAAGGTCGAGCGAGACATTGTCGATCAGCCGGAAATCGGCGCCGCCGCCGCCGGTCGGCAGATGCTCGGTGAGATGCCGGTTGGAACATAGCGCGCGCACGCTCAGCTCCGCCACCGAGGCGCTGTCGCCCATCTTCGCCGGCTCGACCAGCGAGATGAACATGTCCGTGCCGGTATAGTCGGAGGCCCGCCCCTGGCGCCGCTCGGCCGAGGAACGCCGCCGCGGCAGGCGCCGCTGCGTATAGTGCAGGCCGTGAACCGGCGAGGCTCCCTCGGGCGAAGAATAGAGCGGATGCACCGGCTGCTTCTCGCGACCGCCGGTATAATGCGCATGCACCGAGAGAACGCTGTGCGGCTCGTAGTCGAGCGCGCGACTGCGGTCCGGTACGACATGGAATTCGTGCTGGTTGCTCTTCACCGGGATGCGGTCGGCCGTCTTCTCGAAGAGGTTGACCGCAGGCGCCGCGTAGAGCGCAAACATCTCCTTGCGCACCGCGCCGGGCAGCCGCGTATTGACCTCGTCGAAGACGAAGATCAGCTCGACCGTCTTGGCCGTGAGCTTGGGCATGATCCGGCCCAGCCCTTCCAGCCGGAAGCCGAGGAACTTGCGCGGGAACCAGAACAGCTCGTGCAGCAATTCGAAGCCGCGGAAGACGCGGGTATCGGCCGGCAGCAGCGCCTCGTTCTCGTCGAAGCCGATCTGCTCCAGCCGGCAGCCCTCGCCCAGCGTCACCACCGGGTCGCCGAACGCGTCGAGATGGCGGAAATGGATGCCGACGCAGTTCGCGAAGAGCTGCTCGTAGAGAGCGACCGCATCGCCCTCCCCACCGAGCAGATGGAAGGCGAGCTCCTTCGTCCGGCAGCCGGCGAACCAGCTCGCCGGATTCTTCAAGGCCTGGGCCGGAGTCGGCTCCTGCTCGGGGTCCGCCATCACCCGGTGCGTCAGGGTCAGGCGCAACCCCGCAAGCGCGCGCTGATCGGTGCGCAAGCCGAGCGCCTGCAACGGCGCCGGCGCCGGAATATACTCGGCGGCCACGATCTCGAACGGCCAGAGCGTGATGTCGCTGCCCAGCCGGTAGCGGCAGGCGACACGCCGCTCGCGCTCCAGATAGGTCGCGTCGAGATAGGCGCCGCGCGCGATGCGCATCCCCTCGCGCAGGCCCGGATCGGAGTAAGGCGGCACGACGCCCGCCAACAGCGCCGAAGGCGTCGGCGCCAGATAGTTCGGCAGGAGCTGTTCGAGCAGATTGTTGGTGAATTCGGGGAACTCGTGCTTCAGCTTCAATTGCACGCGGGCGGCGAGGAAGGCCGCGCCTTCGAGAAGGCCACCGACCATCGGGTCCATGCGCTCGCCGACGAGCCCGCCCAGCCGCTCGGCGATGCCGGGATACTCCTCCGCGAACTCCTTGCTGTGCTCCATGAACAGCCGGAGTTCCTGATTGTAGAGATCGAGAAACTCCTGGTTCATCACCGCCCCTTGATCGCGATCTTGCCGGTATCGAGTTCGAGATCGGCCACGAATTGCACGGGCACGTTCAAAGGTTCGCAGTTCAGATCGGCGCGGACGAGGAAGCGTACCTTCAACTCGGCGGAATCGAGCGTCCTGTCGCGCTCGACGGCGATGGAATTGCGGATCAATCGCGGCTCGTAGCCCATCAGGGCAGCGGCGAGATCCTCGCGGATCGTATCGACGCGGTGCTCGTCGATCGACAATCGCGTCATGTCCGGGAAGCCGTGGTTCAGGATCGAGCGGCGCACGAGCTCCAGCTCGGAAAGGTCCACCGCCGAGCCAAGATTGACCGTATTGACCAGCGCGTCGAGGTCGATGGCGATCTCGCGCCGCAGCTTCGGCTCGGTGATCGCGGCCCGCGGCGCGGCGCGACGTTGCGCGATCACACGTTCGCCGCCCTCGTCCCGCAGGTCGAGCGCGGTCCGCGCATCCTTCTCCAGATGCGCTTCGCGGAATGCGAACATCAAAGGCGGCCGAAGCCGCTTCTTCGAAAGGGGGTCGGCCATGACATCGCGTCCGGGGCGGGCGACGAACCGGCTCCGGCTCAGCCGGAGCCGGTGCGCGCGGCTCAGCTCTTGGCGTTACCCTTGAGATCCCACTTCATCTCGATCGCCGAGTCGAGCGTCTGGTCCGACTTCTGCGGCCGATATTGGAACTCGACCTTGGCATAGTTCAGCGCGAACTGGTCGGTCGGGACGCTCGAACCGCCGGCGGCATCGCCGGACTGGTAGCTCGACACGATCAGGTCCTCGAGCGTCACCGTGTAGTATTCCTGCGGCTTTTCGCCCTGCTTTCGGACGTAGAGAACCGCCTTCTTGATGTATTTGCCGCTGGCGCAATACAGGGCGAGGTTTGCCGAAGCCTTGCTGACCTGCGCGGTGAAATGCATGTCCTGGAAGTTCGCCTTGCCCGCGCCGCCGCCGCCGCCATGGGCGTAGGAGCCGGGGTTGCTGATGCCCCAGGAAAAGGAATCGACCGCGATCGTATCCTTGTGGGTCTTGTCCTGGGCCTCGCCCTTGATCTCGTCGATCTTGAGCAGAAAGTCGGCAGCCATGTTTACCTCCAAAGTAGGGTCGTCGGATTGCTCGGATGCGCGAGCGCGCTGATGGACGCATCTCTCCGATCGCGCACCCGCATCGGGTCAGCGCGTCGAAGGGTCTTCGTGCTTCCGTCACCTGCCGATCAGGTGGCGGTCACTGCTTGGGAGCTGGCAGTCGCGAGACCAGGCTCAGGCCGATATCCATGCCTTCGAGCTGGAAGTGCGGCCGCAGATAGAACTTGGCCGAGTAATAGCCAGGGTTCTCCTCGTCCTCGAAGACGTCGATGCGTGCATCCGAGAGGGGGCGCCGCGCCTTCGTCTCTTCGCTGGAATTGACCGGATCGCCGTCGACATATTCGGTGATCCACTCCTGCAGCCAGCGTCGCAGCGGCTCCTTTTCCTTGTAGGAGCCGATCTTGTCGCGAACCATGCACTTCAGGTAGTGCGCGAAGCGCGAGACCGCGAACATGTAGGGCAGCCGCGAGGACAGGTTGTCGGACGCCGTCGCCGCCACGCCGTCGGGCCCCGAGAAGGCCTTGGGCTTGTAGAGCGACTGGGCGCCGATGAAGGCCGCCTTGTCGGTGTTCTTGCGATGGATCAGCGGGATCAGGCCGGATTTCGCCAGCTCCGCCTCGCGCCGGTCGCTGATCGCGATCTCGGTCGGGCATTTCAGATCCACGCCGCCATCGTCGGTCGGGAAGGTGTGGGTCGGCAGGTTGAGAACCTCGCCGCCGGACTGGACGCCGCGGATGCGGGTGCACCAGCCATATTCCTTGAAGGCGCGGTTGATGTTCACCGCCATGGCATAGGCGGCGTTCATCCAGGCGTATTTCTCGCCCTTGTGGCCGTCGGTATCCTCCTCGAAGGCGAATTCCTCGACGGGCTCGGATTTGGCGCCATAGGGCACCCGGGCGAGCACGCGCGGCAGGCACAGGCCGACATAGCGGGAGTCGGCGGCGTCGCGCAGGCCCTTCCAGGCCGCATAGTCAGGCGTGTCGAAGACCTTGCTGAGATCGCGCGGATCGGAGAGCTCCGTCCAGGCATCCATGCGCATCAGCATCGGATCGGCGCCGGCAAAGAAGGGAGCATGCGCAGCCGCGGCGATCTTCGAGAGGTCGCGCAGAAGCTGGACGTCCGTCGCCGTGTGGCTGAAGTGATAATCGCCCACGAGGCAACCGAAGGGCTGGCCGCCGAGCTGGCCGAACTCCTGCTCATAGACCTGCTTGAAGAGCGGGCTCTGGTCCCAGCGCGCGCCGGGATAGGTCTTCAGGTTGCGGTAGAGCTCGTTCTTCGAGACGTTCATCACCTTGATCTTCAACTGAGCATCGGTCTCGGAGTTGAAGACGAGGTAGTTGAGGCCACGCCAGGCGCTTTCCAGCTTCTGGTATTCGGGAGCGTGCAGCACCTCGTTGATCTGCTCGGTCAACTTGGCGTCGAGCCGCGCGATCATCTCCTCGATCGTGTCGATGACGTCGCCCTTGATCACGGTCGAATCCGCCAACGCCTGATTGACGAGGGTCGCGACCGCGTTCTCGACTTCCGTCGCCGCGCGTTCCGTTCTGGGTTTGAAACTCTGCTTCAGGATCGCCGAGAAATCGTCGATCTCGCGCGTCTCGACTGCCGCCCCGCCGGGCTGTTGGGTTTGTGCTTCCGCTGCCATTGCCGCCTCGCTCGCTTAACCGCCTGCCGACCCGGAAAGAGGGCCCGCGCCCTGCCTCAGTTCTGCGCCTCGCCCTCGGGCTTCCCGTTCTTGCCGAGCCTGTCCTTGAGGGCTGTCATCAGCTGCGGATCGGCCAGCAGCGCCTTGATCTGGTCGCTCGCCGCCATCTTGCCGTCCATGTAGCGCAGCAGGTTGGCGAGCTGCTCGCGCGCCTCCAGCAGCTTGGCGGTCGCCGGGATCTGGCGGGCGACGGCCGCGGGGTTGAAATCCTCGAACTTGGTGAACTTCAGCGCGACGGAGAGCTTCTCGCTTTCGTCCTCGCCGAGCTTGTTGGACACGTTGAAGGCAAGGCCCGGCTCGATCGCGGCCATGCGCTGGTCGAAATTGTCCATGTCGACGTCAAGGAACTTGCGCTGCGAGATCTCCGGCTTCTCGACCGCCGAGGCGTTGCCCGAGAGATCGGCCAGCACGCCCATCACGAAGGGCAGCTCGATCTTCTGCTCGGCGTTGTAGGGGTCCTCATAGGTGATGTGCACCCGAGGCGGCCTGTTGCGGCGAATGAACTTCTGCCCTGAATCTCCGGCCATGACGCATGCCCCTTTTGCTAACCGGACCACGCTGACGTAGCGTGATACTGTATAGAACTTCGGAATTCATCGATATAGTCTCATCATCGCGACGAGAGGTTCAAATCGAAACCGAAAAACTTCCCTAGCTGTCGGCATCCGGCATCTGCGCAACCTCGGGCAGGATATTGCCGAGCAGCGACATGAAATCATGCTGCGCCAGAGCGCAGGCCTTGTCCATCAGGAGCGGCGTCGGATGCGAAGGCTCCACCTGCCGGTAGAAGGATGCGACCGCCCTCATCGCGTTGACCGCATCGGCGCGGTTGCCGATGGCGATCACCGCCATGGCGGCAGCCGGCGGCGGCACGTGGGACGGAGCCTCCGCCACACCGGAATCGGCCTCTCCGCCCTCGGCCAAGGGCTCGGACTCTTCCACCACGCCGTCGTCATGGCCGTCGCCGTCATCGCTTTCGACGGAGGCGCTGTCGTAACCGTCCTCCCCCGCCTCGGAATCATGGCCGTCCGGCACCGGAAGACGCTCGAGCGGCAGCCTGAACCGGCGCACTTCGCCGATCTCGAGAACCGCCTTGTCGACGTGCTCCGGAAACATGATCTGGATGACCTCGATCAGCGACTTGCCGATGAGCTGCTGCGCCTGCCCGATCAGCAGGACAGCCGGGCTCGACGGCTCCGTTTTGCGAAAGTAGCCGAGGCAGGCCGCCAGCGTATCCTTCACTTGGAGGATGCTCGAAAGGCCGCCCGGATTGAAGGTTGCAGCGCTAGTTGCCGGCATCTGCGCGTCGGTCGCCGCAGCCGCCGCCGAGGGCTGATGCCCCGGAACGCGCCGCGCGACCGCCATGTCCAGAAAGCCGGCGATCTGGTCCAGAAGTGCCACGAGGCGCGGGAAGCCGAGCGGATGATCGACGCCTACTCTCTCGATCCAGATCGCACGCAGGCGCGCGAGCCCTTCGCGCGCGGCGTTGATATGGCCGAGGGTCGCCGTCAGGGCATCGACCTCGACCTCCCCCAGCGCCGCCTGGATCGCGCCCGCATCGGGATGCTGCTCGCCCTCGACCAGCTTCGTCTCGCCGCTGGCGACAAGCTGGCTGCGGAAGGCGAAGGCGCCGATGCGGCGGCTCACGAACAGCGGCGCGTGCTGCAACGGCAGAACCACGGTCGGCAAATCGTCCAGCCCCTGCAGCGTGACCTCGCGCATGATGAAGTCGCCATCCAGCGCGCGCGGATGCACCTCCTCCCAATGCTCGCCGAGGATCTCCGCCATGGCTGAGAGACAGGCGGCAAAGCCGGCGATGTCGCGATTGAGGATCGAGAGCTTCGCCGCGAGCACGAAGAGCCGGAGGTCCTGCGAGCGGGCCATCAGCTTGCCGAGATCGGCGAAGGCGGCGGGGAACTCGATGCTCGAGCGGTCGAAGGCGACCTGCCTGCCGTCGTCGTCGCGGCGGAAATACGCCACCGGAAGCACGACCTCGAGCCGCGCCGTGACATTCATGAAGTCGGTGTCGTCCTCGAGGTCCGGCCCGCAGGGCCCGTCATCGGCCATCGGCTTCGACAGTTCGGCGAAATTCAGCGCGGCCATGCCTCTCCCCAGAATGCCTCTTCCCGCCCGGCAACGCGGCGGCCCGGAAGCCCCACGAACCGCCGTGAACAGATCGACCGTGCGCTCAATTCGCGGCGCGCAAGCGCGTCTCGACGCGGCGGTTGTCGCCGGAGAAGGGGTCGGCGACCACCGGCTGGCTCTGGCCATAGCCCTTGGCGACGAGCTTGCCGGTGTTGACGCCCTTCTCGCCGAGATAGCGGACCACCGCCTCCGCGCGGCGCTCGGACAGGCTCATGTTGTAGCTCGGATTGCCGGCGGCATCCGTGTGCCCCTCGACCATGAAGGTCTGGCTGGAAAGCTGGGGCGTCTTCAGGGCCTTGGCGAATTCGTCGAGATTGCCCTTGGCCTCGGGCTCCAGCACGTCGGAATTGTACTTGAACTTCACCACGAGATCGAAGGCGCTCGGCGGCTTGGCGACCTCGACCGCATGGCCAGCCTTCGCGCATTCGGCCTCGGTGCCGATGCACAGCCCGCGCGTGACGCCCGCCGGCTTCGGTGCGACGACGCCGGGCTGGAAATGCTTGACGATGTCGTCCGCCTTGTAGGTCTGCGCCATGGCGCCTGTCGCCATGGTGAGAACCATCGAGCCCGCCAGAGCGACGAATACCTTGAATGCGGATTGCTTGCGCATGGGAACCTCCCAATGTGTCACGCCAATCGGCGGATGAAAACTTACGGATCCGACGATGACTCTGAGAGTTAGTTACGTCAAGTCTAATTTAGGTTCAATCGTCGAAAGGTTTCGTTGATGCCATCGAATCCTGGGCAAGAACAAAGAATTGCATCTTTTACAACTCCGGCCGGAAAGGACGAGTTTTCACTTATCCGGTTCGAAGCCGACGAATCTTTAAGCGAATTGTTTACTTATAATGTCGAGGCGATCAGCAAAACCGAGAATGCCGACCTGCAAAGCATCATGAGCGAGAAGTGCTCGATCAAGTTCACGTTGAAGAACAAGAGCGAGCGGGTTCTCAACGGCACGCTCGTCGATGCGCAATGGCTCGGCAAGCAGGACGACCTCTATGTCTACCGATTCACGCTGAGGCCCTGGCTCTGGCTGCTCTCGCAGCGCGCAGACTGCCGGATCTTCAAGAACAAGACCGCGCTCGACATCATCAAGGAGATCTTCAAGAAGGAGAACGCGGCGAGCTTCGATGACCGCACCAGCGAGACGCTGCAGCCGATCGACTACTGCGTGCAATATCGCGAGACCGATCTCGACTTCGTGCTGCGTCTGATGGAGCAGTACGGCATCTACTACTACTTCAAGCACAGCGACGGGGACCACAAGCTGGTGCTCTGCGACTCCCGCTCGGGCCATGACCAGGTGATGCCGAGCGCCGAGGCGAACTTCACGGGCGACAGCTCGATCTTCGCCTTCGTGGCGCCGGGCAGCCGCTTCCCGCGCGCGGATGTCGAGCATCTCACCCAATGGTCGACGGTGCGGCGCCTGCGCACCGGCAAGGTCGAGCTCAAGGACTATGATTTCGAGAAATCGGGCTCCGACCTCACGGCGCGCGCCGAGGAAGGCTTCCCCAAGGCCAAGTCCTATGAGGCCTACGACTATCCGGCGAGCTACACCCAGCGCGACCAGGGCGAGCATTTCGCCCGCGTCCGGGCGCAGGCGCAACAAGCCAAGGACGACCGGCGCTACACGGCCGGCGAGGCGCCGAGCCTCTATCCGGGCGCGCTGATGAAGCTCGGCGAGCACCCTTCAGGTGCCGAGAACACCGAATATCTCGTGGTACGCGCCACGCATGTGCTGGGTGCCCAGAGCTATCGCTCCGGCCAGCAGGATGAGGCGCTCTACAGCGGCTCCTTCGAATTGCAGAAAAGCGACCGGCGCTTCCGAGCGCCCCTCGTCACGCCACGCCCGAAGGTCTACGGGCCGCACACCGCCAAGGTCGTCGGTGAGAAGAACCAGGGCGAGGAAGGCGATATCGACGTCGACGAGTACGGCCGCATCTGGCTGCGCTTCCATTGGGACCGCGAGGACGGCTCCACCTCCTGCCGCACCCGCGTCGCGCAGATGTGGGCCGGCAAGAACTGGGGCGGCCAGATCATTCCGCGCATCGGCCAGGAGGTGATCGTCGAGTATATCGAGGGCAACCCGGACCTGCCGCTCGTCGTTGGCGCCGTCGTCAACGACCAGCACAAGCCGCCCTACGAATTGCCGGCGAACAAGACGCAATCCGGCCTCAAATCGGAATCGACCGACCATGCAGGCTTCCCCGGCACCTATAACGAGATCAAGTTCGAGGACCTCAAGGACAGCGAGGTTCTCGAGATGCGGGCCGAAAAGGACCACAAGGTCACGGTCAACAATATCGAGACCCGCGAGATCGGCGAGCGCTTCCAGGGCAGCAACTATTCGCGCGAGACCACTCTGAAGCTCGGCAACGACAAGCTCGACATCCAAAACGGCAAGCTCGACGTCGAGGCGCTGACCGAGATCAATCTCAAGGTCGGCGAGAGCACGATCAAGATGACGCCCGGCAGCATCGAGATCAAATCGCCGACCATCACGATCCACAGCCAGGCCCTGACGGAGGTCAAGAGCGACGGCGCCCTCGTCGTCAAGGCCCCGATGGTGACGATCAACTAACGGCTGGAGCCTCCATGTCACGCCTGCGCTTCAGCACAGCCCGCGAAGTGTTCGAGACCTATCCCTCGGTCTCCCAGGCCGTCACCATGCCGCCGACGGCGGAGCCTCCGCTGGTTTTCCTCGCGCGCCTGGTCAGGGGCCCGGCGCCGATGGAGGCCGCCGGCTTCTGCGCCTTCCTCCTGCCGAGGCGTGAAACGGTGTGGTGGGCCCTGCAGGCGGTGCGCGCGTTGCAGCCGCCCGGCACGCAGGATCCCGGCCTCGCCGCCGCCGAGGCCTGGGTCCGGGAGCCCGGCGACAAGACCCGCTTCGAGGCGCTGCGCCACGCCCAGGCCGGTGACCGTGCGCGGCCGGGCACCTTCGTGGCCTGGGCGGCCGGCTATTCCGGCGGCAGCATGTCGGAAAGCCATGCCATCCCGACCCCACCGGACCTGACCGCGAAGATGGCCCGCATCGCCGTGCTCAATGCGATCAACCGTCTGCCGGCCCGCGAGCGTGAAGCCGCATTGCGCGCCTGTGTCGAAGCATGCATTCGTTTGGCCGAAGACGATGCCGGCAAACGCTGATCTTCTCGCGCAGCTCGGAACGGGATGTCCGCGATGGCGCTGACACTGACGATCGAGAACCAGACCTCGCTGCCCGATGGCGGCCCGCTCAGCGTGACCGCCAGCGGCGGGCGCGGCCTCGATATCGGCCGCGACCAGCATCTCGACTGGGCGCTGCCCGATCCCTCGCGCGCCGTCTCCGGCCGCCATTGCGAGATCCGCTTTCGCGACGGCGGCTGGTGGCTGCGCGACATCTCGACCAACGGAACCTTCGTCAATGGCGGCGAGCATCGCGTGCAGTCGCCCTACCGCCTCCAGCACGGCGATCGGCTCGAGATCGGCCACTACATCATCGCCGTCGCCATCGACGAGGAGGCCGGGCAGGCAAAGGCGCAGGCGGCCTCTCCTCCCCCATCCTATGCCGCCGACCCGGAAGCACTCTGGGCGCCCAGCACGGATGCCGCGCCGCCAATCTCGCGTCGCGATCTGATGCCGCCCGGCCACGCCAAGCCGGTGCATGCGAGCTTCATCGACTGGGCCACCGACATTCCGGCACCGGCCGCCGGGCCGGCGCCGCCAGCCCCTCCACCGGGCCGGTCTGCCCAGCCACCGCAAGGCGACGATTTCGCCTGGGCGCCCTTGCAGGCCGCCCCCACCCCCCAGGCGGAGCCGCTGGCGCCGATCCCCACGCCGCGCCGTCCGACGGCAAGCGGCCCGGCCTCCGCGAACCCCTGGGATGAGCTAGCTGCGGCCGAACCGGAGCCCGATGCCGAGCCGATGCCTGCGCCCGCGACCACGCCGGTGTCCGCAGCCGCCGTCACGCGGGACCCCGTCCCCATGAGCGGCCCTGCCGCGATCTCGATGGGCGAGTTCATGCAGCGCTTCGCCAAGGGGGCCGGCGTCTCGCCGCAAGCCCTGTCCACGCAGGATCCGGGCGCCTTCGCCGAGCAGCTCGGCGGGCTGATGCGCTTGATCGCGGAGGAGCTGAAGGGCCTGCTCGCCGCCCGCGCCGAGAGCAAGCGCATCGCCCGTAGCACCAACCAGACGATGATCCAGGCGCAGGACAACAACCCGCTGAAATTCTCGCCGACGGTGGACGACGCGCTGCAGCTGATCTTCGGCCAGCCGCGCAGCGGCTATCTCGACGCGAAGCGCGCCTTCGACGAGAGCTTCCGCGACCTCAAGGCCCATCAGATCAAGACTTACTCCGCCATGCAGCACGCGCTGCGGATGCTGGTCGAGGATCTCGATCCGCAAGCGATCGCCGAAGCGACCACGCCGGAAGGCGGGATCGGCGGCCTGATCGGCTCGCGCAAGGCGAAGATGTGGGAGACTTATGTTGCGCGCTGGGAGGCCAAGACCGCCCCTTACGAGGACGGCCTTGTCGACGCCTTCATGATCTATTTCGCCGAGTGCTACGACCGCGGCGGGAAGTGACGGCCGTTCCCTGCGGCCATCATGCTCGGGCTCGCCCCGAGCATCTCATGCAGAATGAGACTCCAGTGCCCTCCTGTCCGGAGATTCTCGGGTATCCGCTGCGCTGCGCCCGAGAATGACGCCCCCCTTCAATCCTACCGCTTCGCCGCCACAGCGGTGATCTCGATGCCGTAGCCGGGTGATGCCAGCTTCGCCTCGACGGTCGCGCGCGCCGGCGCATGGCCCGGCGCCACCCATTTGTCCCAGACCGCATTCATCTCGCCGATCTTGCCGATATCGGTCAGGAAGATCTGCACGCCGAGAATGCGTTCCTTGCCGCTGCCGGCATCCGCGAGCGTTTCCTCCAGCAGTGCCAGTACCTCTTGCGTCTGCTCGGTCAGCGAGCGCCCTTCCGTCTTCTCCGGCACATGGCCGGCGAGGAAGACGATGCCGTTGAAGATGGCGGCGTCGCACCAGCGGGCGGTCAGCCCGATGCGTTCGATGGTCATGGCAGGTCCTCCGAAGTGGGATTGGGAGAACCCGCTTGGCGAGCCCGAGACCTCCGGTCAAGCCGGAGGATCGGCACCCCGGCGAGCCACAGCACGGAAAACGATCCAACATCAGTGACTTGTGCGGAATCGTTGAATCAATCCGGCATCATCCGCCGATGATGACTGTCGGCAGGCCCATGACGATTTTGTTGGGCGGCCCCAGCGCTTCGAGGACCGTATCGCCCATCCGGCAGGCCGGCAGGTTGTTGATCAGCACGGTCTGCGAACCGTCGATGACGACGCCGAGTCCATGCGGCACGGGCGGCGGCACGGGCGTCAGGCAGTTATGAATATCGGCGCCGCCGGAGGCGCCGGTGATCATCGCGCCCATGCTGGCGGAGACGGCGTTCTTCGTCGCGATTTCGGCCGCGAGCGCTGCCGGCGCGCCGGGCGTGCCGGCGGCAGCCAGCGTCGCGGCCTCCGCCGCCTGCACCGTCGCATCGGCTGCGGCTTTGGCGCCCTGGATCGCCGCGGCGGCCGCAGCTGGAACCCCTCGCCAGGCCGGCAGGCTGCCGATCAGCACGTTCGGACTGCCCGGCCCCGGCTGCAGAATGCCCGGCAACGGGTGGATCACAGGGTCGGTGATGCGTGCGGCAGGGCCTTTCGGCATCGTCGCCTCCCGTTCTCGAACGGATTCGTTCCTTTCAGGACTGCCCTCAAACTCTGTCCGCCGCATCCTTCAAGTCAATGACGGCGCCTCGCGCGCGAAGCGCTAGCATTTCGTTAGGTGACGCTGGGGCAAGCCCCGGATAAGCTCGCCATGCCTGCCTTCGAGTGAGCGAGACCGGAATGTCGTGGTACAGCAAGGTCGTCTGGTCGGAAGGGCTGTTCCTCAGGCCGCATCATTTCCAGCAGAGCGACCGCTATCTTGAGAACCTGCTGGAAAGCCGGGTCAGGGCCATCACGCCCTATCCGTGGGGCTTCTCGGTGCTGGAGATCGACCGCGACCTCGCCCAGCAGAGCCGCATCGGTCTGCGCCGCGCCGTCGGCGTGATGCCGGACGGCACGCCCTTCGCGCTGCCTGACAACAGCCCGCTCCCGGCCGCGATCGAGGTCCCGGAGAATGCGGCGGGCCAAATCGTCTGGCTCTCCCTGCCGCTCTCGGCCGCCAACACCCGCGAGGTCGAGGACGCACAGACCGGCTCCGCGAGCCGCTATCTCCCCGCGACCGAGATGCTGATCGACTCAACAGCCTCGCTGCGCACCGAGGAGGAGATCGACGTCGCCCATCCGCGCCTGACCCTGGAGCTGCGCAAGACCGCCAAGGCCGGCTATGTCGGCTTGGCGCTGGGCCGCATTCTCGAAGTGCGCGACCGCGCCATCCTGTTCGACGAGAAATTCGCCCCGCCGGTGCTGGTCTGCTCGGCCTATCCGGTGATCGAGGGCTGGCTCGACCGCGTCATCGGCTGGATCGACAACAAACTGGAGGAACTCGCCCGCTATGCGGCCGATCCGACGGCCGGCGGCGGCCTGCAGAGCGCCGACTATTTCGTGCTCCAGCTCCTCAACCGCAGCATCCCCGTGCTGAAGCACATGCGCCGCTCGCGCTTCGTCCATCCCGAGCGGCTGTTCTCGACCTTCCTGGCGCTGGCCGGCGAGCTTGCGACCTTCACCACGGCCGAACGCCGCGCCCGCGACTACCCCGCTTACGATCACGACGATCTGGAGAATTGCTTCGCCCCGGTCGTACGCGACATCCAGGACTTCCTCTCGGCCAATCTCGGCCGCCGGGCGATCCGACTGGAGATCGTCGAGCGCGCGCAGAACGCCTTCATGTCGACGATCCGCGACCGCAGCCTCGTGCGCAACGCGACGCTGGTGCTGGAAGTGGCAGCCCGCCGCCCGCTGACCGAGATCCAGGCGCAGTTCCCGCAGCTCTTCAAGATCGGCCCCAACACCAAGATGAACGAGATCGTCCATGCCCATCTGCCGGGCATCAATCTCGTGCATCTGCCGACGCCGCCGCCGCAGATCCGCGCGCTCACGGATCATGTATACTTCTATCTCGACCGCACCTCGCCGCTCTGGCCGGAGTTCTCGACGGCGAGTTCGATCGGCATGCATTTTTCCGGTGACTGGCCCGATCTCGAACTCGAGCTCTGGGCCGTTCTGGAGGGCAGACGATGAGCGATCCGGGTTCGCCCTCAGATCCGTTCGGCCGCTCCGAGCGAACGATCATCAGGCCGAACCCCGGCGGGCGCCGCGCGCCCCTGCCGCCCGCTCCTGCCGCACCAACCCCGGCTGCCCCGCAGGCGCCCCAGCCCTATCAGCCACCGCAAGTGCCCTCGCCCGGCGTGCCCGGCACCGGCGACGAGTGGATGTCGAACCCGGCGCCGATCCCGCCGCGCCAGCAGCAGGCCCCGCCGCCTTCTGGCGGCGGCCAAGCCCTGCCGCGCCGCGACCAGCTCCTGACGCCGAACGCCAACCCGCTTCTGCGCGCCGCGGGCCCGCTCCTGCTCCTGCTCGGGCGGATGCGCGCCAATCTCTCCAACGCGCCCTTCGCGCAGCTTCTCGGCCAGGTCGGCGAATCCGTCGAGGCCTTCGAGCATGAGGTCCGCGCCGCCGGCGTCTCGCACGAAACCGCCCAGACCGCGAAATATGTCATCGCCGCCAGCGCCGATGACATCGTCCAGAACATCCCCGGCGACGACCGCCATGTCTGGACGCAGTACAGCATGCTCTCGCGCTTCTTCGGCGAGCGCATCGGCGGCGTGCGCTTCTTCGAGATGCTCGACAAGGCCAAGGCCGATCCATCGGTCAATTACGACCTGCTGGAGCTGATGCATGCCTGTCTGGCGCTGGGTTTCCAAGGCATCCACCGCACCTCTTCCGGCGGCGCCAACAATCTCCAGATGATCCAGCGCAACCTGTTCGAGACGCTGCGCCGGGTGAAGCAGCCCGACCCGGAGCTCTCGCCGCGCTGGCGCGGGCAGGCGATCGCGCAGGCCGTGACCGGCTTCAAGGTGCCCGTCTGGTCGGTGGCGGCGATCGCGGCCGTCGCCCTGCTCGGCGTCTATTTCGTCTTCCGCGCCCTGCTCTCGGGCAATGCCGAGGCCGCCTCGACCGCGCTGCTCTCCGTCCATCCCAAGGGCGAGATCGGCATCATGCGCAAGGTCTTCTCGGCCCCGCCGCCGCCTCCCCCGCCGCCAACGCAACCGCCGAAGGTTTGCGCCGCGGTGCAGCCGCCGATCGTCTGCCTGGTGACGCCGAACATCGTCATCGTGCGCCTCGCCGGTATCACCCTGTTCGAGCCGGGACAGGCTGCCGTGCGCGCCGAGTTCCAGCCGCTGATCGAGCGCATCGCCGCTGTGCTGGAGCAGGAGGGAGGCGCGGTCAAGGTCGTCGGCCATACCGACAATGTACCGATCCGCACCGCCCGTTTCCCCTCCAATGTCGAGCTCTCGCAGGCCCGTGCCAAGGCGGTCGGCGACATGCTGAAGACCAAGCTGACCAAGCCCGATCGCATCAGCTTCGAGGGTAAGGGCGCGGACACGCCGATCGCGCCGAATGCCACCCCCGCCGGCCGCGCCCAGAACCGGCGCGTCGAAATCCTGATCCAGCGTCAGAACTAGGAGGGCGATCCGATGAATCTCGCCACCTGGCTCCGCATCGTGGCCATCCTGATCGGCGCGCTCGCGCTCGCCGCACTGATCTGGTTAGGCGGCCCCTTCGTCGCTTTCGGCGAGGTGCGCCCATTCGAATCCTTCTGGGTCCGCATGCCCGTCGCCGTGCTTCTCCTCGTCGGCGCGCTCGCCTGGATCGCCGTCATCATCATCCGCCGCCGCAAGGCGACGGCCGCGCTGACCGAGGCGCTGGAAAAGGAAGAAACGACCGGCGACGGCGCCGCCCTCTCCAGCGCGATGAAGGATGCGCTGGCGACGCTGAAAAGCGCCCGCGGCAAGGGCGGCGACTATCTCTACGACCTGCCCTGGTACGTCATCATCGGCCCGCCCGGCGCCGGCAAGACCACGGCTCTGGTCAATTCCGGCCTGAAATTCCCGCTGGCGCGCGGCGCGACACCCGCCGCCGTCGCCGGCTCCGGCGGCACGCGCTACTGCGACTGGTGGTTCGCCGAGGATGCGGTGCTGATCGACACCGCCGGCCGCTACACCACGCAGGACACCGACACCAAGGCCGAGAAATCGAGCTGGTTTGCCTTCCTCGACCTGCTCAAGACCAACCGCCCGCGCCAGCCTATCAACGGCGTGCTCGTCGCGATCAGCGTCGAGGACCTGTTGACCTCTTCGCCTGAGGACATCGCAGCCCATGCCGACGCGATCCGCGCCCGCCTGCTCGAATTGCACGAACGCCTGAAGGTCGATTTCCCGGTCTATGCGATCTTCACCAAGGCCGACCTGATCGCCGGCTTCAACGAGTTCTTCGGCCAATTGACCGAGCCGCAGCGGCGCATGGTTTGGGGCCACACCTTCCAGACCGCCGACAAGACCCGCAACATGATCGGCGACGTGCCGCCGGAATATGACGCGCTGATCGAGCGGCTGAACGAGCGCCTGCCCGATCGTTTGCAGGACGAGCACAACCCGACCGCGCGCGCCCAGATCTTCGGCTTCCCCAGCCAGATGGCGACGCTGAAGCGCTCCATCGTCGATTTCCTGACCCGCGTCTTCGAGCCCACGCGCTACCACGCCAATGCGACCTTGCGCGGCTTCTACTTCACCTCGGGCACGCAGGAAGGCACCCCGATCGACCAGCTGATCGGCGCGCTCTCGCGCAATTTCGGCTCGGACCATGCCGGCGCGGCCTCCTTCTCCGGCAAGGGCAAGAGCTATTTCCTGACAGAGCTCGTCCAGAAGGTCGTGATCGGCGAATCCGGCTGGGTCTCGACTGATCTCGGCGCCGCCCGCCGCATGACGGCGCTACGCATCGCCGGCTTCGCAACGGTCGCGCTGCTGTCGCTCGCCGCGCTCGGCCTGTGGTGGACGAGTTTTTCGCGCAACAGCGACCTGATTACCGCGACCAATTACGGCCTCTCGGATTATCGCAGCGCCGCAGCTCCGGTGCTGCAGGAGACCACGATCTCCGACCGCAATTTCAGCCGTGTCCTGCCGCTGCTGCACAAGCTCCGGAACATGCCGGCCGGCTACGCCACGCAAGCCGAGCCGACGCCGACGCTGGCCACCTTCGGGCTCAGCCAGCGCGAGCGCCTCCAGAACGCGAGCGAGATCACCTACCAGCAGGGTCTGGAGCGGATGCTGCGGCCCCGCATCATCTTCCGCCTGGAGGAGCAGCTCGAACAGCAGGCCAACAATCCCGGCTTCGTCTACGAGGCGCTCAAGGTCTACATGATGATCGGCGGCCAGGCGAAGCTCGACCGCGACCTCGTGACCTCCTGGATGCGGCTCGACTGGGCCGAGAACCTCTTCCCCGGCCCGGCCAACGCCAAGGGCCGCGAGGCGCTGGAGGAGCACCTAACCGCCATGCTCGACCTCGACGAGGGCACGGGCGAGCCGATGGTGAAGCTCAACCAGTCGCTGATCGAGCAGAGCCAGCGTACGCTCCGCCGCCTCAGCATCGCCGAGCGCGCCTATGAATTGCTGCGTACGCAATCCCGCAGCGACAGCGCCAAGGACTGGGTCGTCTCGCAGCGCGGCGGCTCCGATGTGCGCCTGGTCTTCGAAGGTGTTGGCGGCGAGGATCTCGATCAGGTCCGCGTGCCGTATTTCTACACCTATGACGGCTTCCAAAGCGCCTTCATCGGCCGGCTCGGCGATATCGGCGACCGCATCGAGAAGGAACGCTGGGTGCTGGGCGAAAACGTCGACCAGCAGGCGATCACCGCGCAATACGCGACGCTGTTCCAGGACCTGATGAAGCTCTACAGCCGCGACTATGTCGCGACCTGGCAGAAGACGCTGCGGCGGTTGAAGCTCCGGCCGCTCAATGCCGACAAGCCGCGCTATGTCGCACTCAGTGCTATCTCGGCGGCGACATCGCCCTTCAAGCAAGTGCTGGAATCCCTGCGCGACGAGACGCAGCTCACCAAGGAGCGCCCCAACGCGAAGAAGGCCGTGGCGCAGACCGCCGCGAAGAACGCGGCGCAGACGCTGGACGAGCGCGCCAGCCAGGCGCTCGGCCGTCTCGGCGCCAACCTGCCGATGGCCTCGGCCGGCGTCGACCGCGTGCTCGCCGGCAGCAACGACGTCTCGCTCGGCGCCGATATCGAGGCGCAGTTCAAGCCCTACCACGTCCTCGTCGACGGCGATCTCGGCCGCCGGCCGGTCGACCAGCTCCTCCAGACCTTCTCGGAGATCAGCCAGAACCTCGCCATCGCCGCGACCAATCCGTCCCAGTCGGCGGCGGCGAATGCGGCGCTCGTGCCGCTGATCGCAACCTTGCGCGCCAATTCCTCGCGTTACCCCGCGCCCTTCGACGGCATGATCGTGCAGGCGGTCAACGATTTCGAGGGCGATGCCACCGGCGCCACCGTCGCCCTGCTCAGGCAGGCGCTGGCGGAACAGGTCACCGGCGTCTGCAACGAGATCGTCACCAACCGCTATCCCTTCACCAAGGCGAGCGCTCGCGACGTGCCGCTCGCCGATTTTGCCCGGCTCTTCGCGCCCGGCCAGATCATGGACAAGTTCTACAAGGAGCGGCTGGAGCCCTTCGTCGACACCTCCAAGCCGCAATGGAGCTGGCGCGTCGACAGCCGCGTGGCGCGGGCGCTCTCGCCGACGACCTTGCGCGAATTCCAGCGCGCCAGCGAGATCAAGGAGGCCTTCTTCCCGACCGGCGGCAACCTGCCCTCCTTCCAGATGGTGGTGACGCCGACCGCGCTCTCGGCGGACGCTTCGAGCGCCAAGCTGGAGATCAATGGCTTTACGGTGACGAGCCAGCAGGGCGTCAACACGCCGGCCCCGGTGATGTGGCCGGGCGGCGGCGTCGGCAAGACGGCGGTGACGCTGACGCTCGGCGGGGCAAGTGGCAACGCCTCGGGCGGCATGTTCGGCGGCGGCTTCTTCTCTTCGGGCTCACAGAGCGGCAACGCTGCGCAGGGCGAGGCCAAGCTCTTTGAGAAGGACGGCACCTGGTCCTTCTTCCGTCTGCTCGATGCCGGCTCGGTACTGAAGCAGGGCGACAATGTCGGCTTCAACCTGAGTGCCGGCGGCCGGCAGGTCGGCTATTCCTTCGGTGTCGGCTCGCTCAAGAATCCGCTGATCCTGCCGGCGCTGCGGGAAATCCGCTGCCCTTCGGGGATCTGACACGGTGGCCTGTGGCCTCTTCGGCAAGCTACCTGCCAAGCGTGACTTCATCGCGCTGAACGCTCCCTCCGGCTTCCTCGGGCCTTACGAGAAATGGCTGCAGGGCGGCCTGACCGCGAGCCGATTGGAACTCGGCAACCGCTGGCAGGAGGCTTATCTCAACGCTCCGATCTGGCGCTTCTGGCTGGGCGGCGCGCAGGCCGGCGGGCAGACGGTCGCGGGCGCCTTCATGCCCTCGGTCGACGGCGTCGGCCGCTATTTCCCGCTGACCGTCCTTGCTGCCGCCGGCCCCGGCGCAGCCATTCCGCCGCCGGAACTCGACCCGCAGGATCCATGGTTCGAGGCGGTCGAGGATTTTCTGCTGCAGGCGCTCGATCCGGAAGCGAGCTACGAAGCCGTGGCGCAAAGGCTGACCGCCCTGCCCGTCCCCAATGACCACCTCCTCGCCGCCCCGCCGCAGGACATGGTGCGCCTTTCGGATGGCACCATCGTCAGCGCCGCGACCGCTGCCGGCTTTCCCGAGCGGCTGGCGGCCCTGCGCATCGAGGATCATGCCCGTGCCTATGCTCATGCCTCCTATCTCTGGACAATCGGCGGGCCGAATTTCGAGCCGCTGGCGCTGACCGGTCAGGCCCTGCCCGACCCCTATCTTTTCTCCGGCCTGTTGACGGGTCGTTTCGATGCCCATCTCGAACCCAAGCGCGTCAGCTCATGAGGGTTGCGCCATGAACGAAGCCCCACGCGAGGCCTCAGACTTCGAGACCGGCTGCATCAGCCATACCGGCAAGGTGCGCAAGGCGAACGAGGACAACTTCATCCTGCGGCCGGAAATCGGCCTCTGGGCGGTCGCCGACGGCATGGGCGGGCACGAGAACGGCGCGCTTGCCAGCGCGACCGTGGTCGCCGCGCTTGAAGCGGTGGGCGCGGCGGGCTCGGCGCCCGATCTGCTGGCGATGCTGGAAGACAGCGTGCTCGGCGCCAACGAGACGCTGCGCGAGGAGATCCGCAAGCGCGGCGCTACCATGGGCGCGACGCTGGTGGTGCTGCTCGTCCACCGGCGCCATTTCGCCTGTGTCTGGTCCGGCGACAGCCGCATCTATCTCGTCCGCTCCGGGCAAATCACCCAGATCTCGCGCGACCACACCGAGGTCCAGGACATGGTCGACCGCGGGCTGCTCACCGCCGAGGAGGCGAAGCGCTCGCCGCGCCGGCACGTCATCACCCATGCCATCGGCGTGCACGAGACGCCCGAGCTCGATATCGAGAGCGGCGAAATCGCCGATGGCGACACCTTCCTCCTCTGCTCGGACGGGCTGACCGAACATGTCGCGGATACCGAGATCCTGCGCGCCGTCGAGGCCGAGAGCGCCCAGGCCGCCTGCGACGCCCTGCTCGCCCTGACGCTCGAACGCGGCGCGCGCGACAACGTCACGATCATCATCGTCCGCTATCGACAAGGCCAGGCCGAACGGACACGCTGGATGCCGAACCGGCGCATGGCAGGGAGCAGCACGCCAGGGAGTAACACGCCATGAGCGACGACTCCGAGCGCACCGTCATCGCGCCCCGTGCCAATGCCCGCATCGGCACGAAGCTCAACGGCATCTACGAGATCGAGAGCCTGATCGCGGTCGGCGGCATGGGAGAGGTCTATCGCGGCCGCGCGATCCAGACCGGCGATGCGGTCGCGATCAAGATGATCCGGCCCGAGATGGCCCGCGACGAGGCGGCCCTCGCCCTGTTCCGGCGCGAGGCGGCGGCCCTGCACAACCTCTATAACGAGGCCATCGTCCGCTACTACGTCTTCACCATCGATCCGGTGACGGAATCGCCCTATCTCGCGATGGAGTTCGTCGATGGCCAGCCGCTTTCCGAGCGCATCAAGGAGCGGCCGCTGACGATCGAGGAAGCCGACATCCTGCGCCAGCGCGTCGCGCCGGGGCTGCATGCCGCCCACCGGCTCGGCATCATCCACCGCGACATCTCGCCGGACAACATCATCCTGCCGGGCGGCGATCCTTCGCGCGCCAAGATCATCGATTTCGGGATCGCCCGCTCCAGCATCCTCGGCGAGGGCACGGTGATCGGCTCCGGCTTCGCCGGCAAATACAACTATGTCTCGCCCGAGCAGCTCGGCCTCTATGGCGGCGAGGTCTCCGGCCGCTCGGACATGTATTCCTTCGCGCTCGTGCTGGCGCAGGCGGTGACCGGACACGCCATCGACATGGGCGGCAGCCAGGCCGACATCCTCGACAAGCGCCGCCGCCTGCCCGATCTCTCGCAGGTCGCCGCCAGCTTGCGCCCTCTGCTGGCGCGGATGCTGGCACCCGACCCGCAAAATCGCCCGGCCGACATGGCCGAAATCGCCGCCTGGCAGCCGCAGCCGGTCGGCAAGAAGGCCGCAGCGGCCGCCAGCCGATCAGCCAGCAAGCAGGCGCGTTCACCGCTGCCGCTGGTCGCCGGCATCGCCGCGCTCGCCCTGCTGGCCGGCGGCGGCTTCTATGCCTGGACGGCCCTGAGGCCGGCCGAAACCAGCCAGGCCGCACGCCTTCCGGCCAATTCCCCGCCCCCGCTCTCCGAACCGCCACCTTCCGGCCGAACCGAGTCCCTCGGGGGCAACCCGCCGGCTCTGACCGAGACCAGGCCCGAAACCGCGGCTTCGGGACGGAGCGATTCCGGTGACCCCAAGGCCACGCCGGACAATGCGAGCCCGCCACTCTCCTCGCCCCCGCAGACGACGCAGCAGAAGCCGGCCAATGGCCAACTTGCTGTCGATACCGAAAACGGCACGCAGCTTCCGCCCACGCCGCCGGTGGCGCCTCCCGTCAGGCCGCCCGCGATCACGCCCCCGCCTGTCTCGCCGCCCGGTGTCGACACCAAGCCCCCGGTGAAATCGCCGGTCGCCATCAACACGCAGAAGCCTCCCGGCGAAAATACGAATCCCCAGCAGTCTCCGCCGATCGTGAAGGAACCCGATGCGCGCACGCCGGCCGAGCGAATCGAACGCTTCGTCCGCGACTATGACGGCGGCTCCTGTTTCTTCCTCTGGCCGATCGATATCGGCGATCGCAAGGCCGTGCTCGAAGGCTTCGGCAGCGGCACCGAGCCTTTCGTCGCCTTCGACAGCACCTTCAAGGCGGCGCAGGGCTTCGAGGCACAGATCAACCTGCGCCCGCTGACCAAGGCGCAGTGCCCCATGGCCGATTTCCTGCGCCAGCCCGGCCTCGCGATCGATCGCAACGTGAAGCTGCAGATCGGCTCGTTCAACATGAAGAGCGGCGAGGTACTCAACGGCTCAGTCGAGGCCGGCGGCGGCCTCAATCTCGATGTCGTGCTGATCGGCGATGACGGCCTCGTCTACAATCTCGCGAGCTTCATGAAGCGCGAGGGCGACAAGGTGAGCTTCAACCTGAAGCTCGAATCGACCGGCGGCGCGGCCCGCCCGCAGACGGTGCTCGCCCTCGTCAGCCAGGAGCCGTTGCCGGCGCTCTCCGGCCCCAACCCCTCGCCTGCCGGCGACTTCTTCGGGAATCTCAAGCTCGACCTCGCCCGCCAGACCGGCAAGCTCGGCCTCGGGGTCAAGTATTTCCGCATCGAGTGAGGAAGCGCGACCCCGTCATTGCGAGCCAAGCGGAGCAATGACAGGGGTGCGCGACCGGCGCCCTCACATCTCCCGGTAGAGCACGCCCCACTCGTCCTGCCAGACGCCCGCCACGTCCTCGACCACGATCGGAGCCCTGATCTCGTTGGCCAGGCGGATCGCGGTGCGATAGGCGTCCTTGGCAGCCATCTCGTCGCTGACGAAATCGTTGACGAGATGGCCCGCCGCCAGCTTCGCCGGGCAATGGACCCGGCCGAAAGCCTCGCCGCCGCGCTCCGACAGGCTGAGCGTGATCGCATCGGCCTGCGGCCCGTCCACCTGTTCAAAACGATTGCCGGCCATGGTCGTCACTCCTTCCCGAGCCCCGGCCCCGCGGGGAATGAAACGCCGCGCGCGGGATTGCCCGCGGCGAGAGGCACACGATCAAGGCCATCACCTCTTCAGCTGCGGCCGGGCGATGCCCGCCCCCATCGTCGGCCTGACCGCGCTGTAGCGGTCGAGCCTGATCTTGATCATATCGTTGAACTTCTTGTGGACCTCGGAGACCGAGAGCGTCTTGGTCTCGCCGCCGGCATCGACGTAGAAGATCGGCCGGTTGGCCTGCGCCGGCTTCGGCAGGAGCTCCGCGGCCTTGACGCCCGGCGTCTCCTCCATCGTCTCGATGAAGGTCTGCGCGGCATCGGGCCCAAGGAAATGGATCAGGTAGATCTCGCCGCCGGTGAGATGGCGGCCGAGCGCCCGCTCGAGCCGCAACGTGTCGCGCTTGAGCATCTCCGCCGCCAGCAGCGCCGAGATATAGGGTTCGCGCCGCATGTCGAGGATGCGCTGGCGCTGCGAGGAATCGGTGACGACGAACTGCCGGCCGGACTTGCCGATCAGCTTGGTTTCCGCCACGAGCCCGTGCTTCGCGCCGAATTCGTAGATCACGCCGAGCCAGGTCTGCTCGATGAACTGGTAGAGCCCGGTCGCCGAAGAGGTCTGCGCCTTCACCGCCGTCGAGAACGAAGATTCCTTGTCCGCGACAGCCATCAAGAGCGTCGGATCGGCACCGACGACCTTGCTCGCGCGCACGATGGTGTCGACGAGATGACGGCGGATCTTGATCGGCCCGAAGGTCAGGACCTGGTCCGGGTCGCCGCTGGATATCATCGGCGGCGGCTGCGGCGCTCCGCTTGGCGAGGCCGGCCCCGCCGGCGCCGCCGGCGCCGGCACACTGCCCTGCGCCTTGGGTGGCACCAGGAGGATGTTGGACGGCAACTGCAACTGGTTGACCGGGATCTGCTGCGTCGGCGCGTCGTCCTGCGCCTTGATGTTGGCGAGCGAAGGATCGTTGTCGAGCGCGAACTGGGCCGCCTGCCGCGCGCCCTCCAGATCCTGCTCGACGGAGGAGAGGATCAAGGACGGCCGCGCCGGGGCATCCTTCAGCGCCGGGACCACCTGCTCCGAAGCGAATTCGGTATTGTCCGGCGGCCTGTCCTGCTGCTGCAGCCTTGCATAGGCCAGCCCCACGATGGCCGCGACGACACAGACGACGCCCGCCGCAATGCCCGCCATCGCCATGCGGCCCGAGAACGCCTTCTTCGGAGCGGCAGCGGGAGCCTCGGGCTCCGGTCGCGCTGTCCGTGGCGCAGGCGGCGGAGATGGTGATGACGGCTGCGGCGCCTTCGGCATCGCCGGTTCGCGCGGCAGCGGTGGCGCACGCGGAACATTGGCCTCGGCGACCGGACGGGGCAGCGGCGGCGGGGCTGGCGGCCGAGGGACAGGCCGTTCCGGCGCCTGCGGCCGCATCGGCAGGACGGCGGCAGAAGCGACTTGCGGCTCGCCCCTGCCGGTCACAAGTTCGCGCAAGGCGGGGAGCCAGGAGGGACCGCCCTTTTCGCCGAGTGCGGTCAACTCGTCGACGAGGCGCTTGGCTGCGAGCTGGGGCAGGCCCGCCTCGCGGGTCAAGGCCGTGACAGCCGCCTTCGCCGATGGCTCGGCCATTAGCTTCACGGCGAAGAACCAGCGCTGCAGGGAGATGCGCCGGCTCTCCAGCGGCGTGCCGGCCGCCGGATGGATCATGTAGTTGCAATGGTTGCAGGAAAAGCCGCGCAGCTTCGGGCGCGGCTCGAAGGTCGCCGGCCGGCCGCAGGCCGGGCAGGCCATGGTCGTGCCGCCATGGCGCAGGCGCATCAGCGCTGCGAGGCAGGCTTCCTCCGGAAACGCGACTTGGAATTGCCGGAAGCGCTCGCTCATCCCGACGATCCGCGCTCCACCTCACATTGACGCAAGGTTACGCCGCACCGCTGCGCGCGACAATCGTCAGCCATGGAGCAGCCCGAGCCGCGCCACGTCCTTGAGATGCATCGCAACCTCTTCCGCCGTCGCCCGCTCGGGCAGGCCCGGCTCGACGATGCTCGCTGCGCGCGCCTCGCCGAAGAAGGCATTCATGTCGGCGAGCAGCATGCGCTGGTCGCGCGAGCCATCGAGCAGGCAGATGAATTTCCGCACCACGGCACTGTCGAGCAGCACGGTGCGGTGGCGCAGATCGGTCACCTCGGCCGCATTCGCGGCCTGCCAGCGCGCGACCCGGCTCGCCTGCGGCCTTTCGGTGATGATGGTCGTGAGCGGAGGCGGTTCGAGCCTGATATCGAGCAGCCCAGCCTTGAAGATCGCGGTCAGTGCCTCTTCCAGCCGCGCGGTCTCGCGATCGCGATCGAAACCCGCTCCCGCCTCGGCGGCGGCAACGTCCAGCGCCTGCGCGACGAGATCGGCATAGGCCATGTTCGCCGGCCAGGCCGCTCCCAGGATTCTCAAGGCCGCCTTGCAGGCCGGCAGATCCACCGAGAGCTTGACGCCTTCCGCAAAGGCGAAGCGCTCGACGCCCGGCCCTTGCTCCTCCGCGTCCTCCTGCACCGGCTGGACATCCGCGGCAAGGCAATAGGGCCGTAACGAATCCGCCCTGACGCCCCGGCGCAGCGGCACCTGCGCCCGGCACAGCAACGTCTCGCGGAAGGGCCGGCCGATCAGCAGGTCGATGGTCTGCTCGCGCCGCAGCGGCTGATCGAGGGGAATCTCCGCCAGCATCCGCTGCGCCGGCCCCTTCGAGGCGCCGTACAGGTTGGGAAATGAGGCCTCCGCCAGGAATTGCAGGCCGTGCCGCACGCCGGCATCGAGCACCTCGTGCAAGGCGAAAGCCCGCGCGATCGGATTGAGATCGTCGTGGTAGAGCACGTTGTCGGCGAGTTCTTCGATCTGCTGCAGCCGCTGGCGCAGAATGGCGCCGTGATAGTTCTCCGGATCGCTGGCCTCGGCATAGGCCTTGAGCGCCGCCCGCGCGACCCGCACCCGCTCGCGCGGATCGGCGATGTGGCGCGTCTCGAACAGCATGATATCGCGCGCCATATCGCGGAAGCGGCAGCCCGGCAGCGCGTTGTAGCTGACATAGGCGACGCCCTGCGGCGCCAGCAGCTCGCCGAACAGGGCGATGATCCGCTCGCGCACCGGGTCCGGCACCCAGGAATAGACGCCGTGGACGATGATGTAATCGAAGGCGCCGATCTCGGCCGTGACAGCGAGGATGTCGCGCTGCTCGAAGGCGATGTTCGACAGCGCGAGCTCGGCTGCCCCGGCATTCGCCTGCCGGATCGAATCCCCGCTCAGGTCGATGCCGAGGAAGCGGCTTCCGGGATGTTGCACCGCCATCGGGATCAGGTTGCCGCCGCGCCCGCAGCCCAGTTCCAGCACCCGCATCGCCTTTGGCGACGCCGGCTGCATCCCGTGGAAATGCGCGATCGTCGCCAGGCGCGACGGGTGCGTCTGCGCAAAGGAATGCGCCGGATAGGCCACCGCGTCGTAAGGGTTGATCGCTGGATCGCTCATCATCGCGACCCGCATTGCAGCCTATGGCCGCGTGCTGCGCTTCATCCATTTGAAGGAGCGTCCGGCGCCATCTCCCAAGGCGAGGCCAAGCAAGGCGCAGGCCTATGGCAAAAACATCACAATACGCCGCCTTCGGTTGAGACAATGCCCTAGGGTCAAAGACCAAGCTTCCGGAAACACTCGGCAATATCCAGCCGGCCGCGAATAGCAACGAGCCTCTGCCCGGCCTTGTTTCGGCTTGCTTCGCCTGCGGTGGAGCGCAAGCTCCATCATATGGCGGATGCCGTCGGGAATCGCAGACGCCACACAAGTCCTTGCGAGTCGTTTCGCTGACACCACAAGGGACACGAGGATGCGGATCCAGGCCTGGGCTCACGCGTTTCTCTGCGTCATGGCGGCGACGGCCTTCGCGGCCTTCGGCCTGGGCGCGACCCCGGCCTTCGCACAGCAGAAGCGCTACGCCTTCGTTATCGGCAACGGCGCCTATGCCAACGTCACCAAGCTCCCCAACGCCCTCAACGACGCCAGCGCCACCCGCGCCATGCTGCAGGATGCCGGTTTCGACATCACGCCCGCTCTCGACCTGTCGCTCGCCGGCTTGCGCGGCGCGCTCGACGTCTTCATCGACAAGGTCAGGAAGAGCGGTCCCGATACGACGGCGCTGGTCTATTATGCAGGGCATGCCGTCCAGCTCGACGGCGCCAATTATATCCTACCCACGGATATCCGCCCCGAAACCTCAGCCAATATCCCGAGCCAGGCGCTGTCTCTGAGCGAGATCCTGCGCCGTCTCGATGGCGCCGGCGCCAAGTCCAAGATCGCCATTCTCGACGCCTGTCGCGACAATCCCTTTGCTGGACGCGAACTGTCCCGCGGCCTCGCCCTCCAGATCGTCGACGGTGCCAATGACGGCGTCCGCAGCGAGGCCGGCCTCGCCCGCGTCGATTCCGGCAGCGGCACCTTCGTCGCCTTCGCCACCTCTCCGGGCTCCGCTGCGGCCGACGGCACCGGCCCCAACAGCCCCTTCACCACGGCCTTCCTGAAGGAGGCCCGCGAGCCCGGCCTGCCGGTCGAGCAGATCTTCCGGCGCATCCGCCTGGCGGTCTATGACACGACCAACGGCGTCCAGATTCCCTGGGACACCTCTTCGCTCATCACCGAATTCGCCTTCTTCCCGCGGCAGGCCAGCGCCGCGCCGGCGCAGACAGCCATGGCCGGCAATGTGCCGCTCGCGGCACGCCCGACGCCAGCCGCGCTGCGCGGGATGTCGCCGGCCGACGCCACGCGGACCGCCATCGCCTGGGACCGGCAGGACATCTACGGGACGGTGCTCACCGCTGATCTGGACGACCAGAGCGCCCTGCGCCTGCAGCGCATCCTCTCCCAGCGGACCGAGGAACGGGCCTGGGCCGAGACGGTGCTGGCCGGCGACGCCGAATCCTTCAAGCTCTATGCGCGGCTCTACCCGGTGTCGTCGCATGTCCAGGCCGCCATCCGGCTCGCTGAAGCGGCCCCGAGCCGCAACCGCGTCCAGGTCGCACAGACCTGCCCGGTCTGCCCGGCCCTGCCCGCGCAGCCTCGCATGCGCCGCGCCGATTACACACCGCGCGGCGTCGCCCCGGCCCACAGCTTCCCGCGCCGGGCGCCGGCCTACACGCCGCCGCTTCCCCCGGCACAGCAGCAGGCGATGGCGCCGGCCGTGCCGATGCTCCTGCCGGAACGGCCGCGCTGGACCGGCTTCTATGTCGGCGGCTCCCTCGGCGCCGGGCGCCAGAACGGGCGAACCTCGGTCGCCGGCCCCTATGGCAGCCCGACGGTGATACCGAGCACGAACACGACGACAACTGCGACAACAACGGCGACAACAACAACGACCACCAATCTTCCGACCTCGTCCTTCCCGACGACGCAGACCACCGTCACAAATACGACCGTCATCACGAACACGACCGTCTTTGGCGCCCCGGTTCCTGCTCCCAGCGCCATCGATCCGGCAGCGCTGCCCGGCCGGCTGTCGCCGGACGGCAACGGCATGGTCGGCGGCGCGCAGTTCGGCTTCAACTACCAGATCGGCGCCGTGGTGATCGGCGCCGAGACCGACCTCTCCGCCACCCGTCTGGGCGGAAGCCAGAACGCTTCCGCCAATCCCGGCGGCACGCGCTTTACGACCAAGGCGGAAACCGAACTCTCGATGCTTGGCACGGTCCGGGCCCGCGCCGGCTTCGTGCTCGGCGATTTCCTGATCTACGGCACCGGTGGCTATGCCTACGGCCTCCTGGACCAGAAGGGCTTGATCACGCCGGACAATCCGGCCGCAGTCTCAGGCGCCTCCGGCTCGCGCTCGCCGCTGGCCAGTGGCTGGGCCCTCGGCGGCGGAGTCGAATATGCGATCCTGCCCGGCACGACGATCCGGCTGGACTACACCCACTACGACCTTGGCAACCAGAAGCTTCCCCTGCGAGACTTCACGGGGCTGGCGCCCGGCCAATATGCATCCATGCGCAGCCGCACGACGGGCGATATCCTCAAGGCCGGCTTCAACTTCGGCTTCTGAGCGAGCGCGAACCAAGCTGCACTCCCCTGCCTCTCCGTCGTGGGCGGGCCGGGTCCGCAGCGGCAAGCGCATTCATGCCGGCAGCGCCGCCTGGATGACCAGGGCGCCGGCTCATGCTCGATCCAGACGATCCTTATCCAGGCGATCCTTGGGCATGCGCCAGTTGGGTTGATCCAGCCCGGCGATCCTGCGAATCATTTCGCGCCTCTCCTCCAAATAGGGGATGTTTTCCGCCATCCGTTCTGAAACGCTTCAGGCGCGGCGCTGGAAATCAAGTGAATGAAACCCGGAAGCAAGCTTTCTGCAGCACTTCGGCGTGCCAGGATCAGGCGTGCGAACGCCGTCACGGAGACGTCACGGGATCGGATGCCTCCGAAAGCTCCCTATTTGCGGCTGATCGTCGTGAACAAGGCGATGGCCGGCACTGAGGCGAGGCCTGCATCAGGCGGTTCGCCGGCTCTTCAAAGCGACCGATCCCAGCTCGACGGACACATCTGACGCTGCCTGCCCAGCCGCGGTTGCGTTTTCCTGCAGCATATCCGTTCCGGCCACTGGCGGCCGTTCTTCGGCCCCGGCACGCCATACAGGTGCAGAAGCCGGTCCGAGAGCCGGAACGCGCGAGCTGGACGCTTGACTTCCACTGCCATGATGGGGAATTTGGCGCCGGTCGCGGGTGTAGCTCAATGGTAGAGCAGCAGCCTTCCAAGCTGAATACCCGGGTTCGATTCCCGGTACCCGCTCCAGCTTTCCGATCCCCTTGATTTATCCGGCTCATGGCGAGCCGGCGTGCCTCAGGGCCCGCCGCGTCATATAAGCGCGCCGAATAGCGGCCGGACATAAATCATAGCCCGACGCCACCGGCTCGCGCCCCGTTCCGAAACGCTCCCGCTAAGATCGCCGCGGCGCCACAACGGCGCCCGCCTGCGGATCGTTCTGCCTTCGCGGCCGGCGATCTCGCAAGCCGACAAAACGGGGAACGACGATGACCGCCTGGATTTCAGTGAACCGACATCTTCCGGCAACCGCCCTGGCAGCGGCGCTCAGCCTCGTGGCCGCAGTGCCGGCCGCCGCTCAGCAAGCCGGCATCGCGCCGCCCGCCGCGCTCAAATCGGCCGGGCACATTGTGGTCGGCATCGAGAGCACCTATCCGCCCATGGCCTACAAGGACCCGAAGACGAGCGAGCGCATCGGCTTCAATGTCGAGCTCGTCAACGCGATCGCCAAGGAACTCGGCGTCCCGGTCAAATGGGAGGAGATGAGCTTCGAGCAGCTCATGACCTCACTGACCACCGGCCGCATCGACATGATCGGCACCGCGATCAGCGATCTGCCCTCCCGACGCGACAAGCTCACCTTCGTCGACTACCTCGCCACCGGCGCCCAGCCTTTCGCGCTGGCGGCCAAGGCGGGCGAGTTGAAGGGCAATGTCGATCTCTGCGGCAAAACCGTCGGGGCCCCGCGCACCACGAGCTACATGCCGGTCACGGTGGCGTGGAGCGAGAAGAACTGCGCCGCCGCGGGCAAGCCGGCGATCACCGTGAACGGCACGGCGGGCGCCACGGCGACGAGGCTCGATCTCAAGCAGGGCAGGCTCGACGCCGCCGTGCTCGGACCCGAATACGTCGCCTATCTCATGGCGGATGAGCCGAACACCTATGCCTTCGTCGGCGAGCCGCTGAACAAGACGCTCTTCGGCCTCGCCTTCGAGAAGAAGAACACCGAATTGCGCGACGCCGTCGCCAAGGCGACTGCGGCCGTCATGAAGAACGGCGCCTACCAGCAGGCCTTGAAGAAGTTCGGCCTCGAGCGGCAGGCCCTTCCCGAACCCTCCATCGACGCCGGACAGTGAGCGGGCTCTTGGGCGACGGCCCGTGAAGGCCGTCGCAGGCTCCGCTTATAAGGCAGGCGAATACAGCAGCGGGATAAATCATAGACGCGCCATGGGAAGCCGCCTCGCAAGCCGGTTCCCCTCCGGTAAGATCGGACAGCGCCCCGGCATGCCCGCGCCCGCTCATCGCCTTCCGACGACCTGAAGCCATCGAGGCAAGATGATCGCTGAATCCGACAACCTCATCATCGTTCCCCGCCGGCATTTCGGCAGGATCATCGGCGCCGCCATGGTTTGCCTCGCGCTGGCCGCGATCGTGCGCGCCTTCGCGGTCGGGCAGATCGAGTGGAACTATGTCGCCGAGTTCCTGACCGTCCAGGCCATCATGACCGGCCTCGTCAACACCATCGTCATGGCGATCCTGGCGATGCTGCTCGGCATCGCGCTCGGCGTCGTCTTCGCGGTGATGCGGTTGTCAGCCAATCCCGTGCTCTCGATGACGGCGGTCGGCTATATCTGGTTCTTCCGGGCCGTGCCGGCCCTGTTGCAGCTGCTGCTCTGGTTCAATCTCGCGCTGGTCTTCCCGACCATCGGCATACCCGGCCTGTTCTCGTTCAAGACCGTCGAGGTGATGACGCCCTTCGTCGCGGCACTGCTCGGCCTCGGCATCCAGCAGGGCGCCTTCACCGCGGAGGTGGTGCGCGCCGGCCTGCTCTCCGTCGACAACGGCCAGTACGAAGCGGCCCAGACGCTCGGCATGACACGGCTCAAGCTGCTGCGGCGGATCATCATGCCTCAGGCCATGCGTGTGATCGTGCCGCCGATCGGCAACGAGTTCATCGGCATGGTGAAGCTCACCTCGCTGGCGAGCGTCATCCAGTTCGCCGAGATCCTGCACAGCGCGCAGAACATCTACTACGCCAATTCGCGGGTCATCGAGCTGCTGATCGTCGCCGCGATCTGGTACCTGGTCGTCGTCACCGTCCTCAGCCTGATCCAGGGTCGGATCGAGGCCTATTACGCCCGCGGCGTCGCCGCCCCGGCGCAGCGCTGAGGGCTGGCACGATGACCGACATCCTGACCCAGACCGCCCTCTCCGAAGTCCGGACGGTCGACCCCGACCATCTCGCCGGCGCCCCGCTCGTTCTTGCCCAGAAGGTCGAGAAGCAGTTCGGCACACTCAAGGTGCTGAAGGGCATCGACCTTGCGATCCCCAAGGGCGAGGTGCTCTGTATCATCGGCCCCTCCGGCTCGGGCAAGAGCACCTTCCTGCGCTGCATCAACCAGCTCGAGCGCATCGATGGCGGCGCGCTCTGGGTCTCCGGCGAGCGCGTCGGCTACCACCGCGAGGGCAACAAGCTTTATGAGCTTGACGATGCCGCCATCGCCCGCCAGCGCCGCTCGATCGGCATGGTGTTCCAGCGCTTCAACCTGTTCCCGCATCTGACAGCCCTGCAGAACATCATCGAAGGACCGGTGCAGGTGCTGGGCGAGTCGGCCAGGGAGGCGACCGCCCGGGCGCTCGCCCTGCTCGAGCGCGTCGGCCTCGCCGACAAGCGTGACGCCTATCCCTCGCAGCTTTCCGGCGGCCAGCAACAGCGCATCGCGATCGCCCGTTCGCTCGCGATGCGCCCCGAACTGCTGCTCTTCGACGAGCCGACCTCGGCGCTCGATCCGGAACTGGTCTCGGAGGTGCTCAAGGTGATGCGCGATCTCGCCGAGACCGGGATGACCATGATCTGCGTCACCCATGAGCTCGGCTTCGCCCGGGATGTCGGCCACCGCGTCGCCTTCATGGACCAGGGCCAGATCGTCGAGCTCGGCGATCCCCGCTCGGTCCTGGTCGATCCCAAGGAAACGCGCACCAAAGCCTTCATCAACGCCGTCAGACACTGATCAAAAAGGGGAAAGCCATGTCGAAGACATCCATCCTGCTCGGCCTGTCGGCCATCGCGCTCTGCGCCGCCACGGGCCTCGCCCAGGCCCAGAGCCTGCCGGCACGCATCCTCGAGAAGAAGACGCTCTCCGTCGCCAATGTGCCGAACTACCCGCCGCTGGAGTTCAAGGACCCCAAGACCGGCACGCTGACCGGCCTCGACATCGATCTCGGCAATGCGATCGCGCAGAAGCTCGGCATCACCATCAAATGGGAGGAGATCAGCTTCGAGGGCATGATCCCGGCGCTGACCACCGGCCGCGTCGACATGATCCTGTCCGGCATGAGCGATCTGCCGAGCCGTCGCGAAACGCTCGACTTCGTCGATTATCTCGCCTCCGGCGCGCAGTTCTACACCAATGCCGACCGCAAGGACGAGTTCAAGAACCTCGCGGACCTCTGCGGCAAGAAGGTCGGCGCCAGCCGCCGCACCTCCTTCCCGAAGGAGATGGAAGGCTGGAGCAAGGAAAACTGCGAGGCCAAGGGCAAGCCTGCACTGCAGATCGTCGGTACGGAAGGCTCGGCCGACGCACGCACCCAGCTCCGGCAGAAGCGGCTCGACGCCGCCGTCCAGGGCAGCGAGACCCTGCCCTATCTGATGGGCCAGGAGCCGGGGAACTACGCGATCCTGGGGACGCCCTTCACCACCGTCTACCAGGGCCTGGCCTTCGCCAAGAAGGACACCGAACTGCGCGACGCCGTCGCCAAGGCCTTCGCCGAAATGCTCGCCGATGGCAGCTATGCCGCCGTGCTGAAGAAATGGGAGCTGGCCGACGCCAAGGTCGACAAGCTCATGATCAACGGCGAAACCAAGAACTGAACCCGAGTACCAACCGCTCCCATCGCGCCCCGCTCCGAGGTGGGGCGCTTTCTCGCGAAAGACGCCTGTCATGCTGACCGATTTCCCCCACCGCATCGCCAATCTCTCGGACCCGGCCCCGGACTATCCCTGGCCGGCCGGTTACCGATGCGCGGTGTTCCCCGCCTTCGACGTCGACGCCGAGACGGCCTGGCTGCAATACGACGCCAAGAACACCGACCGGCTGGTGACGCTCTCCTTCGGCGGTTACGAGGAGCGGGTCGGCGTTCCGAAGATCCTCGATCAGCTCCGCGCGATGGAGATCAAGGCGACCTTCTTCATCCCCGGCTGGGTCGTCGAGGTCCATCCCGGGATGTGCGAGGCCATCGTCAAGGACGGGCACGAGGTCGGCCATCACGGCTACTCGCATAAGCGGCCCGACCCCGCTGACTTCGCCGTCGACAAGGAGGAGATCGACAAGACGCTCGATATCTTCAAGCGCATCCTCGGCGTCACGCCGGTCGGCTACCGCGCGCCCTCGGGCGAGAACTATGACGAATTGCTCGGCTATCTCCGCGAGAAGGGCATCGTCTACTCCTCCTCCTTCCGCGACGACATCCGGCCCTATCGCCACACGCTGCGCGACGGCTCGAAGGGCCCGGTCGAATTGCCGGTCAACATGTCCTTCGATGACTGGCTCTACGGCCTGTCGCAGCGCTTCAGCCCGCGTCCGATGTTCCCGAAGGAGCATGTCCTTTCGATCTGGAACGACGAGCTCGACCAGACCCGCGAATGGGGCGGTCTCGTCTCGATGGTGATGCACCCGCAGGTTTCCGGCCGCCCGATGCGCATCGGCATCATGCGCGACTTCCTGGCGCGGGCCCGCGGTTATGGCGATGTCTGGATCGCGACCGGCAAGGAGATCGCCGAGCATTTCCTCGCGCAGGAAAAGAAAGCCGGCTGAGCCCGGCCATTCTCGCTCCGCCGTCATCCCGGGCGGAGCGAAGCGGAGACCCGGGATCCATGCCGGAACGGCTCAGGCATGGATCCCGGATCGGCGCCGCTGACGCGGCTTGTCCGGGATGACCTCGATGAGCAGGACCAGCGACCGCATCATGATCACCCGCATCCGCAACGCCGACATCGTCATCGCCTATGATCCGGCCTCCGACGACCATGTCTATCGCCGCAATCTCGATGTCGTCTTCGACCAGGGCGGCATCCTGCATCTCGGCGGTGGCTTCACGGGCGAGGTCGCGCGCGAGATCGACGGCGCTGGCTTCATGGTCATGCCCGGTCTCGTCGACATCCACTCCCATCCGTCGAGCGAGCCCGGCAACAAGGGCATGACCGACGAGGTCGGCACGCCGAAGCTCTACAACTCGTCGCTCTACGAGTTCCTCTGGCTCTTCCGTGCCGATGCCGAGGGCATCCCGCATCTCAACCATGTCGCCTGGTCGGAACTGCTGATGTCCGGCACCACGACACTGGTCGACCTCTCCTTCCCGAGCGAGGGTTGGCTCGACCGCGCAGCGGCCTCCGGCCTGCGCATGGTCATGGCGCCGATGTACCGCAACGGCCGCTGGTTCACCCGCAACGGCTATCAGGTCGAATACGAGCTCGACGATGCCGCCGGCCGCAAGGCGATGGAAGACGCCTTCAAGGTGATCGACGCCGCGCTCGCCCATGAATCCGGCCGGCTCTCCGGCCTCGCCTGCCCCGCCCAGATCGACACCTGCACGGAGGAGCTGTTCCGCGCCTCGATCGCCGCCGCCAACGAGCGCAACATCCCGATCCAGACCCATGCCGGCCAGTCGATCAGCGAGTTCCACGAGATGGTCCGCCGCAGCGGGCTTTCGCCAATCCAGTGGCTGGACAACGTCGGCTTCCTCGCGCCCAACGCCTCGATCGCCCACGCCATCTTCCTCGACGACCACCCCTGGGTGCGCTGGCCGACTAGGACCGATCTCGCCCGGCTCGCCGAGACCGGCACCTCGGTGGCGCATTGCCCGACCGTCTTCGGCCGCCGCGGCTTCACGTTGCGCGATCTCGGCCGCTACCTGAAGGCCGGCGTCAATATCGGCATCGGCACCGACACCTTCCCGCACAACATGCTGGAAGAGCTGCGCCATGCCGGCGTCTATGCCCGCATCACCGGCGAGAGCCATGCGGTGGTGACGACCGGACAGGTCTTCCGCGCCGCGACGCTGGGCGGCGCCAAGCTGCTCGGCCGCGACGACATCGGCCGCCTGGCCAAGGGCGCGCAGGCCGACCTCGTCATGGTCGACCTCACCCATCCGATGATGCGCCCGACGCGTGATCCGCTGAAGAGCCTGATCAACGCGGCCGCCGACCGCGCCGTGTCTCATGTCTTCGTGCAGGGCAAGCAGGTCGTCGCCGACGGCAAGGTCCTGACCATGGACTATCAGGCCGCCTCCGATGGGCTGGAACAGGCGCAGCGGCGCGCGCTCGCCAAGGCCTCCTCGCTCGACTGGGCCGGGCGCTCGGTCGACGAGCTCTCGCCGCCCAGCCTGCGCTGGGCCTGAGCACGTCTCAAGAGTCAGAAAGCTGGCATATGATTTGCTGACCGAATAGTGTGGGCACACTCTATTTGGACCGATCATATGAACCTTCGCCAGATCGAGCTTCTGCGGGCGGTCGTCCGCTGCGAGACGACGGTTCGTGCTGCGCAGGAACTGGGGCTGTCGCAGCCGGCCGTCAGCAACGCGATCAAGCATCTCGAAAGCCAGGTCGGCTTCCCGCTGTTCGAGCGCGTCAACAACCGCCTGTTCCCGACCGCCGAGGCGCGCACGCTCTACGAGGAATCCGAGCCGATCTTCACCCTGCACGCGGCCCTCGAGGCGAGGGTGCAGGACATCAAGGAGAATCGCGCCGGCCATATTCGCATCATCGCGACGCCGCCTCTGGGCTATGGCGTGCTGCCGGCAGCGCTGCGCAATTTCCTGGTCAAGCGACCGAAGGTCAGGGTCTCCTTCGACGTCCGGCGCTTCGAGCATGTGCTGGAAAGCGTCGAGAACGGCACGGCGGAGCTCGGCTTCGTCATGGGGCTGGACGATGATCGCGGGCTCGATGCCGAGACGTTCTTCACCGGCAACATGGTCTGCGTCATGCGTCCGGACCATCCCATGGCGGCCAAGGCCACGGTCACCCCGGAGGATTTGCGCGAGGTGCCCTATATCGCACTCGAACAGGGCACCCGCATGGGCACGATCGTCCGGCGGGCCTTCGCCCAGGCCGATGTGCCCCACCGCTTCTCCGTCGAGGTCCGCTACTGCAACACGGCTTGCGTGCTGGCGGAAAGCGGCGTCGGTGTCGCCGTGGTCGATCCGCTCTCGCCGGTCTTCAGCGGCCATTACGACCTCGCCATCCGACCCTTCGCGCCCGCGTCCCGGGTGACCGCCTCGGCCGTACGCTCGCGCAAGCGCCCGATCTCCCGCGCCGCCGATGCCTTCCTGCGCGAGGTCAGGCTGATCGCCGCCGAAACCGCAGCCAAGCTCGGCCCCGGCTGAGCGCGCGCGTGCTATTCAACGCACGAATGACACCCCGGAAATCCGCATAGATGGCACCATTGTCTGGCCAGGCACGCTGGCCCAAGGTTTGGTGCCGGCTGCCGGCGACACGTATCATGAGACACCGCGCAGGCTCGATCACCGCCGCTTCACGGCTGGGCGCGTGATGGGGCCGCAAACCACAGCCCACCGGATCGAGATGACTGCAACAGCCAGGACGCCCCACGCTGATACGGCGATCGCCCAGGCCGTCGCCGCCCAACGCGAATGGGTGGCCGCCCTCTTCGATCGGCTGGCTGCCGGCAGCCGCGACGAACCCGGCGTCACGCGCGACACCTACGGCGCAGGCGAGGATTTCGGCCACCGCCTGCTGGCGGAACACGGCAAGGCGCGCGGGCTCGCCGTCTCGCATGACTTCGCTGCCAACAGCTATGTCACCCTGCAAGGCCGCGACGCCTCGGCCCCGCGCATCCTGATGGGCTCGCATCTCGACAGCGTCCCGCATGGCGGCAATTTCGACGGCGCGGCGGGCGTCGTGGCCGGGCTCGTCGTCATCGAGACCTTGCGCGCGCTCGGCATCGCGCCGCGCTGCGACGTCACCGCCATGGGCGTAAGGGCCGAGGAAAGCGTCTGGTTCCAGGTCTCCTATATCGGCAGCCGCTCCGCGCTCGGCACGCTGCCGGATGGCGCGCTCGAAGCGAAGCGCATCGACGATGGCCGCGTGCTCGCTGCCAGCATCGATGCCAGTGGCGGCGATTCCGCCGCGATCCGCCGGCGCGAGCGCCATCTCGATCCCGCCACGATCCGGGCCTTCCTCGAAGTCCATATCGAGCAGGCGCCGAGCCTCGTCGAATCCCGTTTGCCGGTCGCGATCTGCACCGGCGTGCCCGGCAATTTCCGCTATCCCGATGCGCGCATCGTCGGGCGGCACGACCATGTCGGCACACCCCGCCGCTTCCGCCGCGATGCCGCGATGGCCGGTGCCGAATTCGCGGTAATGCTCGACCGGCTCTGGCAGGAGGAAGAGGCCAACGGCTTCCCGATGGCCGTCACGCTCGGCCGCTTCCACACCGATCCCGCCGTCCACGGCCTGACGACGGTTCCCGGCAGCTTCGCCTTCAGCCTAGACGTGCGCGCCTATGATCCCGCCGTGCTGGAACGCGTCGAAGCGAAAATGCTGGCGGAAATCCGCGAGATCGAGACGCGTCGGCGCGTCACCTTTGAATTAGGCGCGCGCGCCAGCGCCGCCGTCGGGCCGGTCGATCCGGTCATCGTCGCCGGTCTAGAAGCCGCAGCCGCCCGGCAGGGCATCGCGACGATGCCGCTCGGCAGCCCGGCATCGCATGATTCCGCTGCCTTCGCCGCCGCCGGCGTGCCCATCGCCATGCTGTTCGTGCGCAACGAGCACGGCAGCCACAACCCGCTGGAGGCCATGGAGATCGACGATTTCCTTGCCGCCTGCACCATCCTGGCCGATTGGGTGATGCGTGAGGTCGCCTGAATCGGCGCGCAATGCCATGCTGAACCACAGGCCCGCCACTTCGGATCATCCGCGATGAATCGCCGCCCCCGCATCCTCGTCATCAACCCCAACTCCAACGAAGCGGTCACGGAAGGGCTGCGGCAGGCGCTCGTGCCGCTCGCCTTCGCCGAGGGTCCGGAGATCGTCTGCGAGACGCTGGCCGAGGGACCGATCGGCATCGAGACGCAGGAGCATGTCGAGAGCGTGACCCTGCCTTTGCGCCGCCGGGTCGAGGCCGCCAACGACGTCGATGCCTTCGTCATCGCCTGCTATTCCGATCCCGGCCTGCACGTCGCCCGCGAGGGCACGGCCAGCCCGGTCTTCGGCATTGCGGAATGCGGTGTGCTCACGGCGCTGACGCGGGCGGACCGCTTCGGCGTCATCGCGATTAAGTCGCGCTCGATTCCGCGCCATCTCCGCTATCTCCGCCAGATGGGGCTGATGGACCGGCTGGCGGGAGAGCGGCCGCTCGAAATGTCGGTGGCGGAGAGCGCCTCCGGCGAAGGCACGCTGGCACGCATGATCGCGATCGGACGGGAGCTGCGAGACGAGGACGGCGCCGGCGCCATCGTGATGGGCTGCGCCGGCATGGCGCGCCACCGCAGGCCGCTGGAAGATGCCCTCGGGATCCCCGTGATCGACCCGACGCAAGCCGCAGTCGCCATGGCGATCGGCACGCTGATGGTGCGCTAGGAAGGACGAAGGCAGATGACGGCGAACTATGATCTGGTCATTCGCGGCGGCACGATCGGCTCCGCGACCGGCAGCTTCCGCGCGGATGTCGCGGTGAAGGACGGCAAAATCGCCGCTCTGGGCCTCGGCCTCGCGGCAGGCGCCCGCGAGATCGACGCGACCGGCAAGCTCGTCCTGCCCGGCGGCATCGACACCCATGCCCATGTCGAGCAGGTCTCGGCCGGCGGGCTGCTCAACGCCGACACCTTCGAGAGCGCCACGACCTCGGCCGCTTTTGGCGGCAACACCACGCTGATCTCTTTTGCCGCCCAGCATCGCGGCCTCGATCTACGCAAGGTCGTCGACGATTACGCGGCCCTCGCCCGGCGCGGCGCGCTGATCGACTACGCCTTCCACCTCATCGTCGCCAACCCGGACGCCAAAACGATCCGGGAGGATCTACCGGCCCTGATCCGTGAGGGCCATGCCTCGATCAAGGTCTTCATGACCTATGACCTGATCAAGGTCGACGACGAGCCGCTGCTCGATCTGCTGCTGACCGCCAGGCAGAACCGCGCGCTGGTCTGCGTACACGCCGAGAACCACGGCATGATCTCCTGGATGGGCAAGAAGCTCGTCGAGAAGGGCTATGTCGCGCCGAAATACCACGCGATCAGCCATCCGCGCGGCTCCGAGGCCGAGGCCTTCAACCGCCTGATCACGGCGGCCGAACTGCTCGACCAGCCGATCATGATCTTCCATGTCTCGACCGCCGAGGGCGCGCAAACGATCCGCGATGCCCGCGGGCGCGGTCTCAAGGTCTTCGCCGAGACCTGCCCGCAATATCTCTTCCTGACCCGGCACGATCTCGACAAGCCCGGCCTGGAAGGCGCGAAATGGATGTGCTCGCCGCCGCCGCGCGAAGAGTCGGATCAGGACGCGCTCTGGCAGGCCCTGGCGCTCGGCGACATCCAGACGGTCTCCTCGGACCATGCGCCCTATCGCTTCGACGAGACCGGCAAGCTCTCGGCCGGCCCGAACCCGAATTTCAAGCAGATCGCCAACGGCCTTCCCGGTCTGGAGACGCGATTGCCCCTGCTCTTCGACGCGCTCGTCTCGAAGGGCCGGCCCGAATTCGCCGGACGCGGGCTCGACGCCTTCGTCAACCTGACCGCGACCGCTCCCGCCGCGATCTACAACCTGCCGGGCAAGGGCGCACTCCTGCCCGGCTACGACGCCGATATCGCGATCTGGGATCCTGGCAAGCAAGTAACCATCACCGATGCGGCGATGCACGACCTGACCGGCTTCACGCCCTTCGCGGGCCGCAGTGTGACGGGTTGGCCGGAGCGCGTTCTCGTGCGGGGTGCAGAGGTCGTGGCCGAGGGGACGCTGCACGCCAGGCCCGGCTCCGGCCGCTGGCTGCCGCGCAAAGGCGGCCCGGCCGCGACGCCGACCGGCAGGCTCGTCGCCGAGATCGACGCGCAGCGGAATTTTGGTGCCGCGATCCTCGATTAGAAACGCGCCTCTGAGGGCATGCTCGGTTTTCTTGGAACCACGCGGTCATCCCGGGCTTGGCCCGGGATCCATCGAAGAGTTCCGGGCTGGGCGGTTCACGAACCGTGTGGGGTCCTCGCCGGCATCCTGAACGGCAGGTGACAGACGAACCTCACTTCAGCTTCGTCTTCGTGGCCGGGAAATCGCGCCAGAAATGGCCGGTGCCTTTCCGGACGACCACGTCCTGCGGCAGGATCTCGAAGGGCGTGTAGGCCGGCAGGGTGCGCAATTCGTCGAAACGGGTGGTGAAATCGCTGCCCCTGAGCAGGTCGAACAGATCCTCGAAGCGATCGATGACGAAATAGGTCGCCTGGAAATCATCGATGTAATAGCCGGTGCGCAGCACGCGCTCGAGATCGAAGGCCAGGTGGTGGGCGGAAGGGTCGTCCACCACATATTTCGCTTCGCCGAAGGACGAGACGATGCCCGCGCCATAGATGCGGATGCCCTCGGGCTTGCGGATCAGCCCGAACTCGATGGTGTACCAGTTGAGGCGGGCGAGGAATTTCACCCCCTTGGTCTCGACGGCGACAAGCCCGATGCGGCCGTACTCGTTCATATAGTCGGCATAGGCGGGATTGGTCAGCAGCGGCACGTGGCCGAAGACATCATGGAAGATGTCGGGCTCCTCCAGATAGTCGAGCTGCTCGCGGCTGCGGATGAAGGTGCCGGCCGGAAACTGGCGGTTGGCAAGCATCTGGAAGAAGGGACGCGAGGGGATGAGCCCCGGCACCGCCACGACTTCCCAGCCGGTCAGCCGCCGCAGCCGCTCGTTCATGCGCGCGAAATTCGGCACGCCTTCGGGGCCGATGCCGAGCGCGGCGAGACCATCGAGATATTCCTGGCAGACATGGCCTCGCAGGGTCCGCTGCTGGCGCTCGAACAGCACGCCCCAGATGGCGTGGTCCTCAGGGGTGTAGTGCTCCCAGCCCTGGTCGATGATGCAGTCCTCGACGGTCTGTGCGTTCAGAAGAGCATGTCCGGACATCGCTTTCACTCCTGAGAGCCCGCCCGACTCCGGCTGCGAGGCTCCATATCGTCATAACGAGCGAGATGGCCTCCCAGATCCGGCGGCGCCGCGAGCGAAGTCAGAATAGGCGCGTTTCGGTCGCGGAGCGATGAGCGGCTGGCTTCCGCCTCGCGCGACCGCGAAGGCTGTCTGTCGCCCGAAACGGGGCACTATTACGCGCCCTCTGGAACCCGCCTAGCATCGACAAAGGGCCTGCGGCAAAGGATTGCGCTTGTGGCGCCCACGCCCGTTTCAGCCGGCGGGGCGAGCAAAAGCGGAACGGTCTCTTGCGACATGCCTGCCCGCGCCGGGTCGTGCCTCCAATACGCCGTCGCAGACCACGACCTGCCCTCGAACGATCGTCGTCACGGGCCATCCCCTGACCGCTATCCCCTCATAGGGCGTGTAGTCGCTGCCATGGTGGAGCAGGGATTGGCCGATCGTGACCTCGCGCTCGGGGTCCCAGATGGCGATGTCGGCGTCCATGCCGACCGCGATCGAGCCCTTCTTCGTCAGCCCGTACATCTTCGCGTGATTGGTCGCCGACAGCGCGACGAACTGGTTCAGGCTGATGCGGCCCTTGCCGACCCCTTCGGAGAACAGGATCGGCAGGCGCGTCTCGACACCGGGGATGCCGTTGGGTACCCAGCGGAAGGAGGTGCGTCCCTTCGGATTGAGCTTCCCGGCGGGATCGTCATAGCGGAACGGGCAATGGTCTGACGAGAAGGTCTGGAAGACACCGTTCTGGAGCCCCTCCCAGCAGGCGGCCTGGCTGGCATGGTCGCGCGGTGGCGGCGAACAGACATATTTCGTCCCCTCCATGTTGAGCCCGTCCATGTCCGCCTCGGTCAACACCAGATATTGCGGGCAGGTCTCGCCATAGACCTTGAGGCCACGCGAGCGGGCCCGGGCGATCTCCTCCATCGCCTCGCGGTTCGAGACATGGACGATCATCACGGGCACATCGATCAGCTCGGCGAGCGAGATCGCCCGATGCGTCGCCTCGCGCTCGACCGGGATGGGCCGCGAGGTGCCGTGGAACTTCGGCGCGATCTTGCCGCCCTGTTCCAGGCGCTGCGTGAGGAAGCGGATGGCGTCGTAGTTTTCGGCATGGACCATGACGAGCGCGCCGGTCTCGCGCGCCACGCTCATGACCTGCAACATTTCGTAATCGGCGAGTGCCAGCCCCTCATAGGTCATGAAGACCTTGAAGGAGGTGTAGCCATCCTCGATCAGCGCCGGCAGGTCCTGGCCCAGCACCTGCTCGCTCGGCTCGGAGATGACGAGATGGAAGGAGACGTCGGTATAGCAACAGCCTTCGGCCTTGGCGTGGTATTCCCGAAGGGTCCGGCGCAGCGGCGTGCCCTTCTCCTGCACGCAGAAGGGCATCACCGTCGTATTGCCGCCGAACGCGGCCGACAGCGTGCCGCTAGCGAAATCATCCGCCATGACGATGCCCTCGCCGCTCGGCTGCGAGATATGGACATGGCTGTCGATGCCGCCCGGCAGCACGAGCTTGCCGGAGGCGTCGATTCTGCGATCTGCCGCGCCGAGATCGTGGCCCAGCGCGGCGATACGTCCCTCGCGAATGCCGACATCGCAGTTGAAGGTGTCGGAGGCGGTCGCGACCGTGCCGCCGGCAATAATCAGATCATAAGACATCGGCTTCCTCACTCTGCCGCGATCGTCGCTTCGCGCGACTCCCGGGCGATCTCCTCGCGAAGAACGTCGTCGAGCGATGGCCCCACCGCTTCGCAGAGCGTCGGCCGCAGGCGCGTCTCCACAAGCGAAAGATGCGTCGTCATCGCCTTGACGGCCTTTCCGCGCTCGCGCGCCGCCAGAGCCCGGAAAATGGCGCGATGCTCCTCGCAGCCGCAGGCCGATCCGGCGGTGGTCTCGTAACGCTTCACCAGCATCAGCGTGCGGCTGATCAGTTCGTGCGCCTGCCGCTGCACCAGCGGATTCTCCGTCATCTCAGCGAGCAGGAAGTGGAATTCGGCCGATAGGCGCTGCCATGTCGGCTGGTCGTCCTGGCGTAACGCCTCCCCCTCGGCTTCGACATGCCGGCGCAGCCGCGCGATCTGCGCCTCGCTCAGGTTTTCGGCCAGATGCGCGGCCATGCCGCTCTCGAGAATGCGCCGGGCTTCGTAGACCATATGGCTCTCGCGCAGATCGGGCTCGATCGTGAAGGCACCGCGATTCTTGATGATGTCGAGCAGCCGCTCGGCACCGAGCCGGTGGAGCACCTTGCGGATCCGCTCGCGGCTGACGCCGAAGATATCGGCCAGCCGATGCTCGCCCAGCTTGACGCCTCCGGGCAGCCGGCCGGCGCGCAGCACCCGTGTCAGGATCGCGTGGATATCGCCTTCGTTCATGTCGCGATTATCGCCTCCGCACACCGAAACGCCAATCGTGACGCTGCCCGTTCTTTCGGCAAGGACATGTGAATATGAAGCACAATAGTAGCGCTATTGTGCACAAAATAGCCTTTCGCGGGCGCATCGCCCGATCCATCGGCGACGCCAGGAAATTGATCTAACCGATTGCTATAACACAAGTTTATTGAGACGACGTTGTCGACGGCCACCTTGGCATGCCGGTTGCTGAAGGGATTGCGCACTCTTTGCCGAAAGGACCGATCATGGATGCCTTCGCCCTTGCCCGCCCGAGCCGCCGTTCCATCCTCGCCGGCACCGCCGCGCTGATCGCCATGCCGTCCGTTCTGCGCGCCCAGACCAGGGAGCTCGTCGTCGGCGGCGCTGCCGGCCATAAGCCCTGGGTCGAGCAGATCGTCGTCCCCGCCTTCGAGAAGAAGTATAATTGCAAGGTTATCTTCGAGGGCACGCGTTCGCTCGTGAATCTGGAGAAGATGCAGAAGAACAAGGACCGGCAATACATGTCCGTTGTCCAGATGGACGACCCCGTCATGATCCTGGCCGTGAAGGAAGGGCTGCTCGACCCGCTGACGCCGGCGAAGGCGCCGAACATGGCCGATCTGCTGCCCGGCTCCACCCATATGGACGGGATGTGGGCGAACTATCTCCAGCCCTGGCTCGGCATCGCCTACAACAAGACCGCGGTGAAGGCGCCGCCCGTCTCCTGGGCCGAGCTGTTCGATGCGACGTATAAGGGCCGCGTGATCATCCCCTCGTTGCAGAATACGGAGGGGCTGCCGATCCTGTTCGCCGCCGGCCTGCTGACGGGCGCCTCGCTCGATGCCGCGCAGAAGGACACTGATATCGGCTTCAAGAAGCTCGCGACCCTCAAGGCCAACCTGCTCACGATCTACACCCAGCAGCCGCAGGCCTATAACCTGCTCGAGCAGGGCGAGGCCCATCTGATCGGCCCCGCCATGTCGTCCTACTGCCTCGAGCGCAAGGCCGCCGGCGCGCCGATCGATCTGGCTGCACCCAAGGAAGGCGTTTTCGCCATGCCCTCCGGCATCGCCGTCATCAAGGGCGCGCCGCAGCCGGAGCTCGCCTTCGCCTATGTCAACGAGCTCCTTGGCGCGGAGCTGCAGGGGAAGCTCGCCGGACCGACCTTCTCGCTCGCCACCAACAAGGCGGTGCCGAAGCCGGAGGGGCTGGGTGCGGACGTCAAGATTTTCCAGATCGACTGGGCCAACGTTGCCGCGCAACGCAACGACTGGATCAAGCGCTGGGACCGCGACATGGCGATCTGATCGATCCCTTGCCTTCGATGGCCATCCCCTGCGCCGCTGGCATCGGAGGATGGCCGACACACTCACGGCCTGAGCGGGATCTGTCATGACCACGGCCTTCCTCGACATCACCGGCGCGGGCAAGCGCTTCGGCGCCGCGACAGTGCTGGACGGCGTCGACCTGTCGGTCGGGAAGGCGGAGTTCATCTCGCTGCTCGGCCCGTCGGGCTGCGGCAAGACCACATTGCTGCGGATCGTCGCCGGCCTGATGCCACCCGACACCGGCAAGGTCGTGCTCGACGGAGATGAGATCACCCGCAAGCCGCCCCATCGGCGCGATGTCGGCGTCGTCTTCCAGAACTACGCGCTGTTTCCGCATCTGACCGTCGCGGAGAACGTCGCCTTCGGACTCAAGGCGCGCCGCGCCCCGGCCGCCGCGATCGCGCCCACCGTCGCGCGCTTTCTCGATCTCGTGCAGATGGGCGCCTTCGCGGACCGTTCGGTCAGGGCGCTCTCGGGCGGCCAGCAGCAGCGCGTGGCCGTCGCCCGCGCGCTCGCGGTCGGTCCGAAGCTCCTCCTGCTCGACGAACCCTTCTCGGCTCTCGACCGCAAGCTGCGCGAGGCGATGCAGATCGACTTGCGCCGCATCCTGCGCGAGGTCGGCACGACGGCGATCTTCGTCACCCACGACCAGGACGAGGCGCTGACCATGTCCGACCGTATCGCGGTCATGCATCGCGGCGGCATCGAGCAACTCGGCACGCCGGCCGAGATCTACCATCGGCCCGCGACGCCTTTCGCCCTCGACTTCGTCGGGCTGTCGAGCCGCCTGCCCGGCAAGGTCGCGAGCGAAGACTCCGGGATCGTGCATGTCGATACCGGCGCCGGGGCCATCCGCGCGCCGGGGAACTTCATCTCCGGCAGCGCGGTCGTGCTGGGCGTCCGTCCCGAACGCATCGCCGTCGGAACCGAGGGCGAGAACCGCATCGACGCGACGCTCCGAGACGTCGTCTTCCAGGGGGGGCGGGTGCAACTCCATTTCGTGGCTCCGGAAGGCGGCAGGCTTCTGGTCGAGGCCCATGAAGTGCCGTCCGGCGTCGCGCCCGGCGTCACGCTGCCATTGAGCTGGAAGCTGGCGGACACGCTCCTCTACCCGGCCGGCCCGGAAGGGTACGCCGCATGAGCACCACGCGCCGCCTCGACCCGGTGCTGCTGCTCGCGCTGCCGGCGACCCTCTACATCGCCATCGTCTACGGGCTGCCGCTGCTCTTCCTGCTGGGCCGCAGTCTGTTCGGAACGGGAGGGCTGGACTCCTTCGTCGGTTTCTTCGCCGATCCGTTCAGCTGGACCGTCCTCGCCAACACGCTGCGCAGCGCAGCGCTGGTCACGCTCGTCTGCCTCGTCATCGGTTATCCCACGGCGCTCGTGCTGGCTCGCGCGGGTGGCTTCGCCCAGGCAGCGATCCTCGTCGCGATCATCCTGCCGCTCTCGGTCGGCGTCGTCGTGAAGGCCTTCGCCTGGCAGATCGTGCTGAGGCGCGACGGCATCGTCTCCCAGGCGATGACGGGCCTAGGCCTGTGGAGCGAGCCCCAGCGCCTGCTGTTCACCGAGGCCGGCCTCGTCATCGGTGCCGCCAACATCTTCGTGCCGTTCATGATCCTGCCGATCTACGCCGTGCTGAAGCTCGTCGACCCGCGCCTCGGCGAAGCGGCGGCGACGCTGGGCGCCTCGCCGGTCTATCGCTTCCTCAAGGTGGCGCTGCCGCTCTCGCTGCCCGGGATCGTCACCGGCGTAGCCTTCGTCTTCTCGATGGCGGCCTCGATGTATGTCATCCCGAGCCTGGTCATCGGCGACCGCTTCCAGACACTGGCGACGCTGACCGGCCGCTCCTTCCTGTTCATGCGCAACGAGCAACTCGGCTCCACCACCGCGGTCGTACTGCTGGCGCTGACGGTCGCCGTCGTGATCGCGAGCGCCTCGCTCTCGCGCCGACTGGGAGGCGCTCAATGACACCGATCGAGAAGATCGCCGGCTGGGTCACCGCCCTGCTCGCAACCGTCACGGTCGTCTTCCTCATGACCCCGCTGTTGGTGACCGTCGCGGTTTCCTTCGGGTCCAGCGCGGTCTTCACCCTGCCCGCGCCGTCCTGGTCGCTGCGCTGGTACGAGGCGCTGGCGCGTTCGCGCGATCTCTGGCCGGCGGTCTTCACCTCGCTGCAGATCGCCGCGCTATCGACCGCGATCGCGCTCGTGCTCGGCACGCTGTGCGCCATCGGCCTGTTGCGTGGCAATTTCCGCGGCCGCGAGGCGGTGGTCACCTTCCTCGTCTCGCCGCTGATGCTGCCCGGGCTGGTCATCGGCATCGCCATGCTGGAGAGCTTCCGTGCCGCCGGGTTGCGGGACGTCTGGGCGAGCCTGATCCTTGCCCATATCGTCATCACCCTGCCCTATGTGGTCCGAACCGTCTTCGCCTCGCTTTCGCTCTTCGACTTCACGCTGATCGACGCGGCGCGTACGCTCGGCCTGACCTATCCGAAGGCAATCCTGAAGGTGCTCGTGCCGTCTCTGGCGCCGGCTTTCCTGACATCGGGAATGTTCGCCTTTCTCGCCTCGATGGACAATTATCCGATCTCGATCTTCTTCACCGACGCCTGGACCAAGACCTTGCCGATTCAGATGCTGCAATATGTCGAGGAAAGCCCCGACCCCACCATCGCCGCGATTTCGACGCTGCTGATCCTGCTCTCCATCGCCGTGCTCGCGATCGGCGATCGGCTCGTCGGCCTGCGCCGCATGGCGGATCTCTGACATGCTGCCGGACACCACGACCGACCGTGACTTCCGCGGCTATGGCGGAAACGTTCCCGCCATGCGCTGGCCGAACGATGCGCGTCTCGCCGTCAATCTCGTCATCAATGTCGAGGAGGGCGGCGAGCTCAGCATCGGCCAGGGCGACGAGAAGAACGAGTCGATCTACGAGGTCGTCGAGGAGATTCCAGGCGTCCGCGACCTGTGCATGGAGTCGCATTTCGAATACGGAACGCGCGCCGGCTGGCCGCGCATCCGGCTGCTGCTGCAGACCTATGGCGCGCACGGCACCGTCAACGCCATCGGCCGCTCGCTGATGATCTCGCCCTGGCTGGCGCAACAGGCGGTCGCGGACGGCCATGAGATCGCCGCCCATGGCTGGCGCTGGGAGCGTCACGCCAACATGACGGTCGACGAGGAGCGGCTCGCCATCGCGCGCACCGTCGAGGCGATCACCCGTACCGCCGGTAGCCCGCCGCGCGGCTGGCACACGCGCTCGGCGACCTCGCCCAACACACGCCGCCTGCTCATCGAGCAAGGCGGGTTCTTCTACGATTCCAATGCCTATAACGACGACCTGCCCTATCTCGTCGATGTCGCAGGCCAAGACCATCTCATCCTGCCTTACTCCTTCGACACCAACGACATGCGCTTCACCCGCGGCGGCGGCTTCGTCTTCGGCGACGATTTCGCCCGTTACTGCATCGACGCCTTCGACCGGCTCTATGCCGAAGGCGCGAGCGCGCCGCGCATGATGACGGTGGGGCTGCATCTGCGCATCATCGGGAAGCCGGGCCGGATCGGCGGGCTGGAGCGGTTCCTGGCGCACGCCGCATCGAAACCGGGCGTCTGGTTCGCGCGCCGCGACGAGATCGCGCGGCATTGGCTGAACGCAATCGGGCGCGAGGATCTGCTCGCAGGTCGATGAGGCTTTCGCCGCAGAGCCCCGCGGCAGCCGTCATGGCCGGGGCGAGGCCCGGTCATGACGGGAAAAGACCCCTCACCTTCCCTCGATCCGCGCCGCCAGCGCCTCGGGCAAGCCCTCGGTGGGCTTCGGCGGCGGCCGACGGAAGGTGCCTGCCGTCGCCTTGCGCGGCTTCAGCGCGACCAGCGCTTCCGCCTGCTTCAGCGCGGCGCCCATCTGGTCGACGACGGGGACGGGAATGCGGTCTGCGACCCTCGCCGCGAGGCCCGCCAGCGGCGCGCCGGCCAAGATGACGCAATCGGCCTCGTCCTCGGTGACCGCCCGCAGCGCAAGCTCGACGATCACCGCTTCCTTCTCCTCCTGCACGCCGGCAATGTCGGCGAAGCCCTCATCTAGCATCCGGATGCCGGCACAGCGGCCTTCCAACCCATGCATCGCGACGCATTCCCGATACCAGGGGCCGAGCGCGCGGGCGAAGGTGACGATGGCGAAGCGGCGCCCCAGCATGCAGGCGGTCAGCATGGCCGCCTCCGCCATGCCGACGACGGGCATGTCGAAGAGCTCCCGCGCGCCCATGAGGCCGGGATCGCCGAAGGCGGCGATGATGGCCGCGTCGACCTTGTGATGATGCTCGGCAAGCATCTCCAGAGCCACGGCCCCGCCGATCTGAGCCTCCGCCCGGCTCGCAATATAGGGCACCCCGCGTGGCGCCGTCAGCGGCACGATCTCGGTGCCGGGCGATGCCACCGCCGCGGCCGCGGCGACGAGACGTCCCGTGATCGCCTCGGTCGTGTTCGGGTTGAGGAGCAGGATCCGCATGCCGGCCTCTTGCCGCCGTCGCGGCGTCTTGGCAAGCGCTAGGCGCCAGCGCGTGCCGCGTCCATGAACCGCCTCGCCCGATCGACGTCCCAACGCAGAATGTCGGTCGGCGCAGCATCCTTGCGCATCAGCGCCGTACTGACGACGACGCCATCGCAAATGGAGAGCGCCTCGCGGACATTGCCCTCGGTGACGCTGCCCCCCAGCAGGATCGGCCGCTTGATTCCCGTCTCGTGCGCCTTGCGGATGCGAGCGAGCGAATCCGCCCAATCCGCGCCGGTGAGAATCAGCCCGTCGGCCCCGGTCTTCTGTGCCCATTCGGCCGCGAATTCCGCGGTCTCCGACGACATCGGCACCGCGGTCCGGTCATGGACATCGGCGAGGATCGCGATGTCGTCACGCCCGAGCGCCGTCCGGAAGGCCATGGCCTGCGCGCCCATGCCTGAGCGCAGCCCCTGCGCGGTCATGGCCTGCCCGACGAAGACCTTGAGGCGCACGAAATCGGCGCCCGTCGCATGCGCGATCGAGAGGGAAGCGACCGGATCATGCGCCTCGACGATGATACCGAGGCCGAGGCCCGGCAACTCGGCCTTGAGGAGGCGGCCGAGCGCAGCGGTCATCGCCAGCGAGCTCGGCTGCATCGCGCCTGCCTCCCGCGTCTGGTCCTGCAGTTTGACGTAAGGGATACCGGCCTGCGCGAAGACCCTGGCATTGGTCACGACATAGTCCTCCAGCCAGGCCATGCTCTTGTCGCGCAGCCTGCCAAAATCCGGCAGGTGCAGGGCGGCGATGACGAGGGGACGGGCGGAGAAGAGGCGCAGGCTGGTCACGATCGGCGTCCGTTCAGGCTGAAAATGGGGAGCGGCCGAGGCGGCCGACAAGTGTATCGAGCTTCGCCCGACAGACGGCGTGATCGACCGGCAGCGCGCCGTCGGCGCCGTGACGACTGACGATGAGCGAGGCGGAAACGGCTCCATGCGCAGCCGCGAGCACGGGATCACCTGTCGCAACCAGCCCGGCAAGGAAGCCGCCACAGAAGGAATCGCCGGCGCCCGTGGGATCGATCGCATCGGTCGGCACGACCGGAACGGGCACCGCGGCACCGCGCGCCTTGTCCCAGACGAGACAGCCGCGCGGGCCGAGCTTCACGGCGACGGTGCCGCGGCATCGCGCAGCGAGCAGGGCCAGCGCCGTCTCGACGCCGGTCTGCGGGAGGATGGCCGCGAGTTCGATCTCGCTTGGCAGGAAAGCATCGACCTCGGCGAGGAAGGGCGAAAGCTCGTCGAGCGTCAGCTCCGCCAGTTGCCAACCGGCATCGAGCGTCACGACCATGCCGCGACCGCTAAACAGGGGCAGGAGCTCGTTCAGCACCACCGGCCGCGCCGGCGCGCAATGCGCACCCCTTGCCCAGAGATAGCTTTCCGGAACCTGCGCCGCGACCATCGGGTGAATGTCGCGGAACTGGGAATAGGAAATCTCGTCGGCGTCTCCACGCCGGCGCAGATGATCCTGCCAGGCGGCCACCTGTCCGGGGCTCAGCCGATCCGTCGGGAAACCGGCTTCCGCAAGCTCTTCCGGCCGGCTGGTCAGCCTCTCGCTCCGGTCCCCCCGCTCGTCATAAATGAACCAGTTGCCGCTGCGCAGGGCGGCCTCAGTCATCACGACGCCATCGAGCGCGATGCCGTTCTGGCGCAGCCTCGTCAGCGTCGCACGGGGATAGGTCGAGACGGCGACGCTGATGAGCCCGACCGCATCGACCCAGCAACGGGCGCCGACGGCGGAATAGGCACCGTTGCCGCCGACCTTGTCGAGCGCGACGGTGCCGTCCGCCGAGATCACATGGTCGACGGTCAGCCCGCCTGCCGTGACGAGCGTCGGTGTCACGCCGCCCGGCCACCGAGCAGCGGTGCCCCGAGACCGAGCGCATCACGCGCCTTGGTCACGTGATAGCCGAAGAGATGCAGCGGCACGCTGTAGACGAGCGGCGCGAGCTCGTCGCGCACCGGCGGCAGCTTCCAGACATGGTCCGCGATGCCGTCGAAGCCCGCCTCGCCTTCCGGCACGAGCACGATCGTGTAGCCACCCACTGCCTTGCCGACGATCGCAGTTTCCAGGGCGCGCTGGCGGCTGGCCTGATCGGGTGCGATCAGGAACAGCGGGTCGCCAGCCTTCTGGGTGCGGTAGTGATGATATTCCTCGAGCGGAAAGGCGACCGCATGGATCGGCGCCAATTCCTTGAGCTTGGCCGCGCCGAAGGCCGCCGGCGCCAGATGCGGCCCTGCTCCCGCGAGCAGCACCATGTCGGCGCGCGCCAGCGTTTTGCCCAGCGCCGTCGCGCGGTCGTAGAAGCCCGTCGAAACTCGGTCCATCACCTCCGGCAGCGCAGCGAGATCCGCCGCCAGGCCGACCGCCTTGCCCTCGCCGAGCCCGCGCGCCTTGGCGATTTCGAGCGCCAGCGACAGCATGAGCGCCATCGCCGCCGTGCTCGACTGCGTCGGCCAGCCCCCGCGCGTCGCCTGGATCAACAGGGCGGCGGGAAACTCCTTCGTCATCGCGGAGGCCGCCGTGTTCGTCAGCGCCACCGCATAGCCGCCCTTGGCAAGGGTCGCCCTGAGGCTGGCGCTCACCGGCGCCGTATTGCCGCTCGACGACAGGCCGATCACGAGCGTTCCGTCATCGATCATGTCGAGGCCGTATTGCTCGAGATCGAAGGCTTCATAGGGTTCGCAAACGACGCCGAGCAGGCGCTCGAACGCCAGCCGCACGCCGATGCCCGAAATCCAGGAATCGCCGCAGCCCACGATGACGACGCGGGAGAGCCTGCGGCCGGCGAGTTCGGCTGCGATATGCTGCACCGTCTCGCGCGTGGTTTCGAGCGTGCGGCGCATGGCATCCCCCTGCGCCATCATCTCGCTGCGGGTCAGTTCGACACGACGGAAGCGTTCCGGATCGCCCGGCGCGTCCGAGGACGATTCGCGCTTGATCGCTTTGTACTGCTGCATCAGATCGGCCATGGTCGTCCGTCCCGTTGGAAGTGCCGGAAGCGGCACGCGGAGCCGCCTCCTCTCTCGAAAATTCGACTTTCGATATTCTTCATTATATCATCTAACGCAAGCGGAAACGAAAGGCATATGAGTCAGCACCCCTCGCCCGCAGAGTTGCCGCGGGGCAACTCCCTTCCGCGCCACGAGCGCATCATCGAAATGCTGGCCACGCGCGGCACCATCGAGGTCTCGGCACTGGCGGAGGCGCTCGGCGTTTCGGCGGTGACCATTCGCGCCGACCTCGACGCCCTCGAAAAGCGGCGCCTGATCCGGCGCATCCGCGGCGGCGCCATGGCGCTGCGACCGGCCCGCTTCGAGCGGCCTCTCGACCTGCCGAGCCAGAGCTTTTCCGAGGAAAAGCAGCGCATCGGCACGCTTGCCGCCAGCATGGTCCGCGACGGCGAGACCATCATCCTGGATTCCGGCACCACCACGCTGGCGTTGGCGCACAACCTCCCCGAAACGTTGACCGACGTGGTGGTCGTCACCAACGGCCTGGACATCGCGATCGCGCTGCGCGCCCATCCCGGCATCACCGTCATCGTCACAGGCGGGCGGGTGAAGACAGGCGGACGCAACCTCGAAAGCTACAGCCTGATTTCCCCCTTCGGGACGACACTTCTGCGCGAAATCAATGCCGACACGGCCTTTCTATGCTGCGCCGGCATCGATGCAGAGCGCGGCTTCACCAATGGCAATTGGGACGAGGCCGAGGTGAAGAAGGCGATGATCGACGCCGCCAGGCGTGTCGTCATGGTCGCCGACCATGCCAAGATCGGCCATGTCGGCAGCGCCCGCATCGCCTCACTCGATGCCGTCGAGGTGCTGATCACGGACAATGGCGCCCCGGCGGCGGACCTGCAGAGACTCGAAGCGGCAGGCCTGCGCATTGCGGTGGCATGACGGCGCGATTTTCAGCGCTGGCCGGCTAAGTTTTAAACTTGCGATATCTTTCATTGAAGTACAAAGTGAAAGTACGCGGTCGCCATCCACCGTCGTCGTCGGCCGGAACGCCACGAGCCGCGCTCAGGAGGCTTGCATGAAGACAGTGTCCAGACGCGATTTCCTCGCAGCCACCGCGACTGCCGGCGCGGTCATCGCCAGTCCCTCCGTGCTGCGGGCGCAGGCTCGTGAACTCGTCATGATCGGCTATGGCAGCGCACAGGACGAGCCGCTGAAGCGCGCCGGCGACATCCTCGGCAAGCGCCATCCCGGTGTCAGCCTTCGGATCATCGGCGGCCTTTCGGCCGAGGCCATCGCCCAGATCAAGGCCGCCCGCGGCGCCTCCCCTTACGATTTCGCCGTCATGGGTTCGCCCGCGATCATCAACGCCGTCGACGAAGGCGTGCTGGAGAAGGTCGACATCTCGAAGGTGCCGAACGCAGGCAAGCTCGACGAACGCTTCCCGCCCTATGCCTATGATTGGGGCGTGCCGGTGAGCTTCGCCGGCATCGGCATCGCCTACAACAAGCAAATGGTGGCGAACCCGCCGAAGACCTGGGCCGATCTCTGGAAGCCGGACTATGCCGGCAAGATCGGGCTGTGCCGTCCGCAATCCAATCTCGGCCTCGCCTGCATCTCGATCGGCGCCACCGCATTCGGCAAGCCGGACGCCGATACCGATTTCGGCCTCGCCAAATGGAAGGAACTGAAGCCGCTGGTCGGCCGCAATCCCAACCTCTTGCAGCAGATGCTGGAGCGCGGCGAGATCGGCCTGTGCCCGCTCTGGCACGACAATACCGGGATCGCGGTCTCCAGCGGCCTGCCGCTCGGCTATGCCAAGGTCACCAGCCCGGGCCCGCTCATGTTGCCGACGATGATCGTCAAGTTCGCGCGGACCGCCCATAGCGACCTCGTACATGAATTCGCGGACATCCTACTGGAGAAGGACAGCCAGGAGTTCGCATCGAAGCCGCCCTATTATTTCGGCACCGTAATCAAGGGCGTCATGCCGCCCGCGGGTGCCGCGGCCTATCTGCCTTCGACGCCGGAGGAGATCGCCTCCATGACCTCCGTGGATTGGCCGAAGGTCGCGCCGAACCGCGGCAAGATCGTCGAAGCCTTCGACCGGCTGTTCGCGGCTTGAGCCGAGCCCTGACCATGCCTGCCACGGCCGCTTCCGGCAGCCAGGCTTGCGTCGTCGAGATCCGCCGGGTGCGCAAGCGCTTCGCGGATCTTATCGTGCTCGACGATTGTTCCCTGACAGCGCAGGAAGGCGAGATCCTGACGCTGTTGGGCTCGTCCGGCTGCGGGAAGACGACCCTGCTGCGCTGCATCGCCGGCTTTCTCAAACCCGATGCCGGCGAAATCCGGATCGACGGCCGCGACACCGTGCCCGTGCCCGTGAACCGGCGGCCTGTCGGCGTGGTCTTCCAGAGCTATGCGCTGTTCCCGCATCTGACCGTGGCGAACAACGTCGCCTATGGGCTGAAGATGCGCGGCGCGCCGGTCGAAGAAATAAGGGAGCGCGTCGCGAAGGCGTTGGCGACGGTTTCGCTGTCTGGCTTCGAGGAGCGATATCCGAGCCAGCTTTCCGGGGGACAGCAGCAGCGCGTCGCGATCGCGCGCGTCTTGGTGCTCGAGCCCCGCGTGCTGCTGCTGGACGAACCGTTCAACGCACTCGACGCCAAGCTGCGCGGCAGCATGCAGGTCGAGTTGCGCCAGCTCATCAAGCGTCTCGGCATCACCGCGATCTTCGTCACGCATGATCAGGAAGAAGCGTTGACCATGAGCGACCGGATCGCCGTCATGCGCGCGGGCCGGATCGAGCAGCTCGGCACGCCTGAAGACATCTTCGACCGTCCGCAGACCGCCTATGTCGCCGACTTCGTCGGCGCCTCGAACTTCTGGGAAGCGAGAGCTGCTTCCGGCCAGATCACGCTGCCGAGCGGGCAGATCGTCGCGACGAAGCTCGACGGTGATGTCAGCCTCCTCATCCGGCCGCACAATCTCGCTCTGTCCAGCGCGGGCAGCTCGACCTGGAACGGCCGGATCATCTCGCGCCGCCATGTCGGTGCGCTAATGGAATACGAGGTCGAGGCCGGCGCCACCAGGCCGTTGAGGATCGCGGCGCTGCGCGACGTGGAAGCCACCTTGCTCAGCACCGGCGAGGCTGTCTCGATCAACCTGCGCGACCCCACCGCCTGCATGGCCTATCCACGGCCATGACGGCGACCGCGCTCCCTCGCCGCCTGCTCGACGAGGTGCTGTCGGGGCGCGGTATCTGGCCGGCCGTTCCGGCGGTCGTCGTGCTGACGGTCGTGGCCGTCATTCCGTTCTGCATCCTGCTGTCGCTCGGCTTCTCAGACATCACGGTCTCGCGCGGCGTCATCGTCTCCCAGACATTCTCATTGCGCCATCTGGCGACGGCGCTGTCGGACCCGCTCTACCAGATCACCTTCCAGCGCTCGCTGACGCTGGCGCTGTCGACCACCGCGCTCTGTGTCCTGCTCGGCTTTCCGGTCGCCTATCTCTTCCTGATCGGCAATGCCTGGGTGCGGCGGATCATCCTGGTTCTGACCATCGCGCCGATCCTGACGAGCGGCATTGTGCGGACCTATTCCTGGATCGTAATCCTGGGCGGGCGGGGCGTGGTCAACAGTCTCCTGATCGACCTCGGCGTGATCTCGGCTCCGCTCAGGATCATCAACACGCAATGGGCGGTGATCATCGGCATGGTGCAGGTCCATCTGCCGATCATGATCCTGCCGTTGATCGCCGTGATGAGCCGGCATGACCGCAGGCTAGACGAAGCCTCCGCCAATCTCGGCGCGAGCCGGCTCGGCACGCTGCGGCACGTCATCCTGCCGCTCAGCATCGGTGGTCTCGGCACGGGCGCGGCGCTGGTCTTCACGCTCAGCTACACCACATTCGTCGTGCCGCAACTGCTGGGCGGTGGCAATTACCTCAACGCCGCGACGATGATCTACGAGCAGATCGTCTACTCGCTCGAATGGAGCAAGGGAGCGGTCACGGCGCTTCTGCTGATGCTCAGCTGCCTGAGCGTACTCGCCGTCATCACCTGGCTGACCAATCTCGGCACGCGCTGGACGAGGGCATCGCAGCGATGAGGGGTTCCGACTGGCTCGACCGTCTCGGCATAGGAGCGCTCATCGGCGTCGCGCTGTTCTCGCTGGCGCTGCTGCTGCTGCCCGCCGTGATCGTGGTGATCATGTCCTTCGACACGCGCGGCTATATCAGCTTCCCGCCGGCCGGTTTCACATTCGACTGGTATGCTCGGCTGTTCAATCAGCCGGTGCTGATGGGCGCGATGTGGACTAGCATCAAGGTCGGGGTTTACGTCACGGTGCTCTGCATCGCGCTCGGCGTGCCGACGGCACTCGCCTGCGCACGTGGCGATTTCCGCGGTGCGGCGGGGCTCTCGGTCTTCGTGCTGCTGCCGCATATGGTGCCAGGGATCGTGCTGGGTGTCGCGGTGCTCTTTGCCGGAGCGCTCTTCGGCATCGGCCCATCGATCTGGCTGCAATCGATCTCGCTCGCGGTCTACGTCATGGCCGTGATGGTGCGCACCGTCATGGCGCGCCTGCAGAAGCTCGATCCTTTGCTGGAACAGGCCGCCTCCAATCTCGGAGCGACGCGCTGGCAGAGCTTCCGCACCATCACCCTGCCGCTGTTGATGCCTGCGATCCTGGCCGGAGCGGTCTTCACCTTCATCGAGGGTTTCGACAATCTCTCGGTGACGATTTTCACCCATGGCTATCGCGACCGGCCGCTGCCGGTAGAATTGCTGACGATCGTCCAGAACACCAATTCACCGCTGGTCGCCGCGGTATCGAGCGTGCAGATCCTGCTCGCCATCCTGGCATTGCTGGCGATCTCGGCGACGATCGGCCTCGACCGCGTCAACGATTGATCCGCGCCGCGACGCATCTCGACGCTATAGGCGCCCGCTTGTCCGATAATGTGGATCGTCGCCCATGCCGTCGAGATAGCCTTCATAGAAGCTCCGGACATGCGGCATGACATCGCGCGCAAGCCCCATGCGCTCGATTTCCGCCTGAGTCCTCGGGCGTGAGAGACGCTCCGCGATCTCCGCCAGCACCGCCTCGCGGTCGACCTTCACGAAGCGACCGTCGCGATAGATCCATTCCCCGCCGACCATGACGCTGTGGACCGATCGCGCCTTGGCCCGCTGCACCAGCACGTCGACGAAGCCGAGCGCATCGTCCTGATAGGGCCAGGTCACTGCCCGCCAGTCGAACACCACGCAATCGGCCGCCATACCGGGAGAAAGCCGCCCGATCTGTCCGGCGAAGGGCGTGGTGCGCGCGCCGTGTTCCGTCGCCATGCGCAGCACCTGCGCCGGTGAGGGATGGGCCGAGTCGATACCCGGCTCGCGATGGACGCGCAGCGCAAGCCGCATCTCCTGGAGCATGTCGCGATCGTCGTTGATTCCCGCCTCGTCGATGCCCAGCGCAACCGGGATCGCCTCGGCAAGAAAGCGATTGACCGGCGCCACTCCGCTCTTCAGCCGGAAATTGGACGAGCAATTATGACAGACGCAGACACCGCGCTCGGCTGCGAGGGCGATATCGGCTTCGCTCATCCAGACGCCATGGCCGATCGTGAACTGCGGCCCGAGCAGACCGAAGCGGTCGAGATAGGCGAGCGCCGAGCCACCGCTGCGCTTCACCGCATAGGCTTTCTGATAGGGCGTTTCCAGCACATGCATATGCACGGGCAGGCCAGTGCGCTCGGCGAGGTGGGCGGCCGTCTCGAGTGCCGTGTCCGAGAGCCAGTGCAGATTGGCCGGCGCGATCTGCACGCGAATGCGATCGCCGCCCCCGTGACGACGCAACAGCTCGTCGAAGATCGTGACCTGTTCCGGCAGGGCGAGGGTGAAACGCTCGAAATACGCGACCAGAGCGGGACGCAGCGCTTCCGGGACGCGCGCGACGAAATCGCGATCGGCCTCGTAGACGAGTCTGTTCTGATCCCGCAGCGCCATCGAATAGGAGGCGCGCATCCCAATCATGCGATAGGCACCGATCACCTTGTCCGCCGCGGCCAGCACCGCCTCGGGCGAGCCGGGTGCGCGGCTGTGCAAATGCTGCACCGTCGTGACGCCGCTCTCGATCATCTCGAAGGCCGAATAGAGCGTATCCAGTTCGAGATCGACGTCGCGCAATGCCAGCCGCGATGCGAACCACAATTCCAGCGGGTGATCCGGCGAGCCGAGCTGGAGCGGCGTCAGACCGACATGATGATGCGCATTGACGAAACCCGGCGTGACGGCGAAGCCGGCCCCGCCTTCCACCACCGCCTCCGGCGATTGCGCGCGCAGGCTATCCAGCGGTCCCAGCGCGGCAACCAGCCCGTCACGGATGAGGATGCCGGCGTTTTCATGCAGGATCGGCCCACCGGAAGTGTCGAAGCCTTCGAGCAGTGTCGCACCCCAGAGGATGTGGTCCGTCATGATCGATCCCGCTCTCCCGCACCGCATCGCCGCATGTCGCAGCGGCGTATTCTCATGACAACCGCAGCGGTCGCAGCAGCTGGCTGGATTTGCTTTCGATCAGCAGGATATCGCCATTGCCCGTGCCGAACAGCCCATGCGCGCCGTTGAGCGGTCGCGGAACTGCTCTTTGTTTGGGCCGATTATCTGAAGATCCGGGATCACGTCGGTGACGTGGCTGTTGCCCTCTTCGCCCCCGGATGACGACAAGCTGGCCGACATGCGCTAGCTCCGGAGACAGTTACTCCGGGCAACGAAATCGAACGCCCATCCCCGCACCTCATCCTGAGGTGCGGGCGCGGTCGCTAAAAACAAAGGGAAATCAAATGCCTAGGAAAGGGTGGCGGGCCGGGCCGGACACAGCATCGAACACGCATACGATTGAAATCGCTATATAATTTCGCAGGACTGAAATGTGGCTGTCCAAGTCCAGGGCGGCCCCGCTGCGCAGCGAAAAACAGACATTCTGCCTCCCATCGCCTGCAGGCCGCAGCGCACCGTCTCCGGCACGGATATTGCTTCATTTAAATCAGCGCAGAGCGGTTTGCTCTTTCCGGGTTGGCGTGCCCATCGTCGGGATACCGTGCAACGGTGCTCCGGCCATGGGTTATGGCCTGTAGCAACGCTGGGCGCTCTGCGGTGAGCTCTTCGGGTACGGTTTCCCTGCGGTCTTCCTTGGTGAAGGCTGGAGGAAAGACATGTGCGATCGTGACGGGTTGTTCTATCGGAATTTCTCGCGCAGGACGTTTCTGCGTTCGGGTGTCTCGGCTGTAGCCACGCTCGCCTTGCCCGCCCATTTGGCGGGCCTGCTCACGCCGACGGCAGCCGCTGCCGCAAATGTCACCCTCAAGGCGACGCACGGCTCCGGCTTCTGCAACATGGGCATGTTCCTCGCCAAGGAGCGCAACCTGACCAAGGCCGACGGCGTCGACCTGGAGTTCGTCGTCACGCCGTCCAACACCGAAATCACCACGATGTTCGGGGCGGGCCTCGTCGATATCTCGATGATCCCCTATTCGAACTTCATGACGCTCTATGACGCGGGCGCGCCGGTGAAGATCGTCGCCGGCGGCGGCGTCGAGGGCTGCATCATCGTCGGAAAGGAGGGGCTGAAGACCGCAGCCGACCTGAAAGGCAAGACCTTCGGCACGTTCCAGGCCGACACGCTGGAAGTGCTGCCTTACGACTTCCTGAAAAAGGCCGGCCTCAGCTTCAAAGATGTCGAGATCAAATATCTCGACACGTCGCCAGAACTCGCCCAGGCCTTCCTCGCCGGCGCGATCGACGCGATTTGCCATATCGAGCCCTATGCCTCGCAATGCGTCATCGGCCGCAAGGGCGCGAGCGTGCTTTCCGACGGCACGGACGTCTACGGCAAGGGCTACTCGGACTGCGTGCTCGCCGTGCGCACACCGCTGATCGAGAAGAATCCGGCCGCCGTCAAGGCCGTGATCAAGGCTCTCTTCGTCGCGCAGTCCCAGGCCGAAACCGACAAGACCGCCGCCCTCAAGGACACTGTCGGCAAATACTACAAGACCAGCATGGAAGCTGCTCTCGATGCCTCCAGCAAGCAGCCGATCGTGGTCGATCAGCGCAACCAGACGAAGTTCATCATCGAGCGCGGCCAGTCGATGAAGGAACTCGGCTACGTCAAGAAATCGCCGGATCAGGCGGCCTTCGACTGGAGCCTGCTCGAAGCCGTGATCGCCGAGAACAAGGCGCTCTATGACGGGCTGAAGCTCAAATCCGCCTGAGGTTCTGCCGCGCCGGCCGGATTGGACCATCCGGCCGGCCCGTTCCCACGATCAGGAAGGACGCCATGACGATGCGCCTGGAGGCAGACGGCCTCACGGGTTCCGCCGGCCGGAACCGACTATTCCCCGCGAGATTTTCACCCTGGCTGTGGCGCAGCCTGGCGAAACTGGGCTGGGCCGCTCTGTCGCTCGGCCTGTTCGCCGGCATCTGGGAGGGGTTCTGGGCTGCGGGGCTGATCAACCCGCTGCTGCTGCCGCCACCGCATCTGTTCCTGCAGGATATCCCTGGAACGCTGCAGTATTTCGACCGCTCCAACCGGATCGGCAGCGTCTCGACAGGCGGCGGCATCCTGCCTCTGCTGATCACCATGGCCTGGACGACGACGCGGGTTCTCGTTGGATTGCTGCTCGGCTTCGTCGCCGGCGTCGCGCTGGGCGCGGTGATCCATTACCTCGCCACCTTGCGCAAACTGCTGCTGCCGACGATCCTGCTGCTCGCGCCGATCTCGCCCGTCGCCTGGCTTCCGGTCGCAATCTTTGTCTTCGGCATCGGCGACAAGCCGGCGATCTTCCTCGTCTTCATTACGCTGTTCTTCGCCATCGTCCTGTCGACGGGCGCGCAGATCGAGAGCGTGCCGAAGAACTACATCCATGTCGCGCGCATCATGGGCGCAACGCGGCGCCAGACCTTCTGGAAAGTCGTCCTGCCCGCGATCCTGCCGAGCCTGTTCATGACACTGCGGCTCAACCTGTTCGGCGCCTGGATGGTGGTGCTCATCGCGGAGACAGTCGGCGTCGGCACCGGGCTCGGCCAGATCACCTCCATGGCGCGCTCGACCTTCAACGCCAAGCTCGTCTTCTTCACCATGGGCATCATCGGCCTGCTCGGCTTCCTCTCCGACTTCGCGTTGCGCGAGATCCAGAGGCGCATGCTGTGGTGGGTCGCGCCTGGCCAGGGAGGCTCCCGATGACCCGCGCCGCCGTCTCCGTTCAAAACGTGTCGAAGCGCTGGACACCGGAGGGCCGCGCGCCTGTGCTGGCGCTCGACGATCTCAGCTTCGACGTCGCGCCGGGCGAATTCGTCGTCCTGCTCGGCCCGTCCGGCTGCGGCAAATCCAGCCTGCTCTACATGATCGCCGGCCTCGAAGAGGTCAGCGAAGGCCGCCTTCTCTGCGACGGCGAGGCGATCGTCGAGCCCTCGGCTGAGAGGGGTCTGATATTCCAGGAAGCCTCGCTGTTTCCCTGGCTGACGATCGCCGACAATGTCGCCTTCGGCCTGTCGATCCAGCATGTCCTGCCGGAGCGGCGCCGGGAGATCGCGGTCGAGACGCTCAGGCGCGTCGGGCTCGGCGACATGCTGGACAAGAAGCCCGACGAATTGTCGGGCGGCATGCGCCAGCGCGCAGCATGCGCACGGGCGCTCGCGATGCGCCCGAAGGTGCTGATGATGGACGAGCCCTTCGCCGCGCTCGACGTCCAGACGCGCGCGCGCATGCAGGATTTCCTGCTGCAGATCTGGCGCGACAGCGGTGCCTCGATCCTGCTCGTCACCCATTCGATCGACGAGGCGATCTCGCTTGCCGACCGGGTCGTGGTCTTCACCGCACGGCCAGGGCGGGTCAAGACCATCGTGCCGATCGAACTCCCGCGGCCGCGGCAAAGCCGCGACCCGCGCTATCACGCCTATCGCGACCAGTTCGCCGATCTGCTCGCCGACGAGGTGGACCGTGCCTTCGCCGAGCAGGAAGTGGTCTGAGCCGTGGGCCAGACCATCAAGGTCGCCGCCGTTCCCATCGGGCCCGGCGGAAGAGACGGTTCGACCCTGCTGCGCGAGGCGCAAGTCGGCATCGCGGCGGCGGCGGCCGCGGGCGCCCGGCTGGTGCTGCTGCCAGAACTGTCGTTCCTGCCCTATGTCGCAACCGAGGACCCTCTGCGCTGGCCGGTTCCTGCCGAGCGCCGGAACGGGCGGACAGGGCAGCTCATGGCGGATTTGGCGCGCCTCCATGAGGTCGCGATCCTGTTTGGCCTTGCCGAGGACGATGGAGCGGGCCGGCCCGTCAATGCGGCCCTGCTTGCACGCCCCGACGGCACGGTCGAGCGCGTCGCCACCAAGCAGTGCCTGCCGCCGAGGCAGCCCGATGAAGGCTTCGGCGAGGCAGATCATTTCCGGCCCGGCACGGACGCGATCGCCATCACGCATCTCGGGCCGCTCCGGCTGGCGACGCTGATCTGCTACGATCGCCGCTTTCCCAGCCATTGGGCGCAGGCTGCCGCCGCCGGGGCCGAGCTCGTCGCCGTCATGGTCGCGGGCCCTGCCCCGCAGGACCCGCCGGACTTCTTCCGGCAGGAGCTATGCGCCCATGCGGCGGGCGCGAACCTCTTCGCGCTCTCTTCCGCCCGCTACGGCATCGAGACCCTGGTGGGGCGCAGCATCCGGCATGACGGTGAGACGCTCGCGGTCGCGCGCGACGGCCGGGTCATGGCTTCCGCGGAATGCGTCGCGCCCTCACCGGTCATCATCTCTGTCCCCGTTGGCCTCACACCACTCATGCCGGGCGCCGGAGAGATCGGCGCCGCTTCGACCATCACAAGACCTGCCTGAGGAGACGACCATGGAACTCATCGTTCAAGCCGGTCATGTGGTGACCGGCATCAAGGACCGCGATACGCCAATCATCGTCGAGCAAGGCTCCGTGCTCTCACGCAACGGCGTCATCGCGGCCGTCGGCTCGTTGGCCGAGATGCAGCAACTCGCACCGCTCGCGGAGCTGCGGCGCTACCCGGACCACGTCATGATGCCAGGCTTCGTCAACAGCCACCACCATGTCGGCATGACCCCGTTGCAACTCGGCTCGCCGGATCATGCGCTGGAGCTGTGGTTCGCCAGCCGCATTCCCGCCCGCCGCCTCGATCTGACGCTCGACACACTCTATTCCGCCTTTGAGATGATCGCCTCGGGCGTGACCACGGTCCAGCACATCCAGGGATGGATGCCGGGCGGCTATGACGCAATCCACGGCGCGGCGACCAAGGTGTTGAATGCCTATCGCTCGCTCGGCATGCGCGCCTCCTATTGCTATGCCGTGCGCGAGCAGAACCGTCTCGTCTACGAGGCGGATGAGGCATTTTGCGCCAGGCTGCCCTCGCCCTGGAACGAGAGGCTGGCGGCCCATCTGAAGACGCAGGCCATGCCCTTCCCCGACTTCCTGCGCCTCTTCGACCAGCTCACGGCCGAAAACGAGGGGCAGTCGCTGACCCGCGTCCAGCTCGCCCCGGCCAATCTGCACTGGTGCAGCGACGACGGCCTGCTCGCGCTGCACGAAAAGTCCAGGGCGAGCGGCGTGCCGATGCACATGCATCTGCTCGAAACCGTTTATCAGAAGGAATATGCCCGCCGCCGGACGGGCAAGACCGCGCTGCGCCATCTCCATGATCTCGGCGTGCTCGGTCCGCATATGACGCTCGGTCACGGCGTCTGGCTCAATGCCGAGGACATCGACATCGTCGCCGATACCGGCACCTGCATCTGCCACAACTGCTCGTCCAATTTTAGGCTGCGCTCGGGGCTGGCGCCGCTGAATCAATGGGAGAAGAAGGGCATCACCATCGGCATGGGCCTGGACGAAGCCGGCATCAACGAGGATCGCGACATGCTGCAGGAGCTGCGGCTGGCCCTGCGCGTCCACCGGGTGCCGGGGATGGACGACGAAGACGTTCCGAGCTGCGCGCAGATCGTCCGGATGGCGACGGAGGGCGGCGCGATGACGACGGCCTTCGGCGCCACGATCGGCCGGCTCGATCCCGGCCGGGCCTTCGACGCCGCCCTGATCAACTGGAAGACGACGACATACCCTTATCAGGATCCCGACATCCCGATGCTGGACGCGCTGGTGCAGCGGGCCAAGTCGAATGCCGTCGACGCCGTCTATATCGGGGGTGAATTGGTCTACGCCGAGGGCCGCTTCACGAACGTCGACCGGGATGCCGTCCTGGCCGAGATCGCCGACACGCTGGGCAAGCCGCGCAGCCCCGAGGATGAGGCGCGGCGCGATCTCGGCCGCGCCGTCTTCCCTTATGTGAAGCGGTTCTACCAGGGCTACCTGCCCGAAGAGCCGTCCAAGCCCTTTTACGCCTGTTCGGCCGTCGACTAGGCGCCGGATCCGCCACGGGCGGCACGACCCCGCAGTTTTTGCGTCTTTGCCGCGCCCGAACTCCGGTTCGGGCCGCTCTCCCCTCCTGCCGCCTGCCGCGGCCTGTCACATCGAATGATCATGAGCCTTCCAGAAACGTCAGCCTTCTCCACCGCGACGACCACGCGCTTCGAGAACGTCCATCTGTTCGATCCCGATAGCGAGAGCGGCATGAGCGCCGCCACCACCCTGCTGGTCCATGGCGACCGCATCGCCGCGATCGGCGTCGATGCGGCAGGCTTCGCGGCGGAGAGCGAGCGCATCATCGACGGCCGCGGCAAGCTGCTGATGCCTGGGCTGATCAACGGGCACTTCCACTCGCCCGTGAACCATATGAAGGGCCGGCTCGACAGCCTGCCGCTCGAGATCTTCATGCTCTATGAGTGCCCGGCGCTGGAAGAACTGCGGCCAACGCCACGCGAAGCCTATGTGCGCACACAGCTCGCCTGCGCCGAGATGCTGAAAAACGGCGTAACGGCAGTGCAGGACGACGCCTTTCTCGTGCCGGAGCCGACGGTCGACATCATCGATGCCGTGATGCAGGCCTATGCCGACAGCGGCATGCGGGCCACCGTCGCCCTGGATGAACCCAATCTGGCCGAACTCGACAAGCTGCCTTTCCTGGCCGAGCTGCTGCCGGCCGAGCGGCGCGCCGAGCTAGCGAAGCCGCGCAACCTCGCCGATGCAGATCTGCTGGCGATGTACCACCACCTGATCACCCGCTGGCATGGCACTGAGGGCGGACGCTTGCGTGCCGCCGTGTCCTGCTCGGCGCCGCAACGCGTTTCGACCGCCTATATCCACGAACTTGAGGCGCTGAGTCGGACCCACGATCTGCCCTTCTACGCGCATATGCTGGAGACCAAGCTGCAGCGCGTGCTGGGCCATGCGCAGCCCCGCTTCGGCGGGCGTTCGCTCGTGCGCTATACGGCCGATCTCGGACTCTTGTCGGAGCGGCTGAACATCATCCATGCGATCTGGGTGGACGATGCCGATCTCGATCTCATCGCCGCCGCCGGTTCGGTGGTCGCGCATAACCCGATCAGCAATCTGCGGCTCGGCAGCGGCATCATGCCGTTCCGGCGCATGCGCGACCGCGGCATCCCGATCTGCCTGGGGACCGACGAGGCGATCGCCGACGACGCCGTCAACATGTGGGCCGTCGCCAAGACGACCGGACTGGTCCACAACATCGCAGGTGCAGACTACGATGCCTGGCCGCGCGCCGGCGAGATTCTCGATTGCCTGCTTCAGGGCGGCGCCCGCTCCATGGGGTTGCAGGATGAACTCGGCGTCCTGGCCCCCGGACGGCTGGCCGACCTCGTCATGCTCGATCTCGACACGCTGCCTTTCACGCCGCTGAACGATCTGCGACGCCAGCTCGTCTATTGCGAGAACGGCAACTCGGTCGTGCTGACGATGGTTGCGGGCCGGATCGTCTGCGAGGGCGGCAGACTCCATACGATCGACGAAGCGGCACTGCGCCAGGAAGCCCGCGAAATCTTCGCGCGGCGCAAGCCAGCCCTCGAACAGGCCTCGGCGGTTGCGCAGCGCTGGCTGCCTTTCTATCGGGCAATGTATGCCAAGGCTGCTGCGGTCGATGTCGGGATGAACCGGTGGGTCGGCGATGCGGACTTGCCCTCGCCGGTCTGATCATGGACCTCCGAACGGCCACGAAGAAGAGAGACGGACGTCGCTCGCGCTCGCATTCCGCCAATAGCGGGCCAAGACGGCGCCGGGTCATCGTAGAAAAGATGACTCGGGAAAACCCGCGGACCTCGCCGCCATTGCGGCGTTGGTTCGCGATTCTGACCCAAGATGCGCGGGCCGGGCCGGCCGAGAATGATCGTCCCGAGCACGGTCAACGCGGCACGGCTCGAAATATCCTGCGGCATGTACCAGAACGGCGGTGCGCTCATTTGGGACTGGGCACGCGCTGTCGATAAGTTGCAATCAAGCCATGCGCGGATCTCCCGCACATGGGGCGACATCCTCAATGGGCGAGCATCTCCTTGACGATCTGCTGCCCCGTCAGCTCCGCGGGGTAGTAGGTCGGCCAATTGGTGAGTTCCTTCAGCAGCGCCGCGCGGTCATTGCCCCAATAGAGATGGAAATGCTCGGCGACCTCGGGAGCGATGTCGTGGTCGCTGAACTGGATGAACTGCGGCGCCGCGTCGTCGCCGCTCGCCTTCTTGAAGACGAAGCGCACGCCGCGATTGCCCTTTGCGTAGGTGAGGACCTCATAGCCGTCCGACACGTAATCGGCCTTCGCCGGTTGCTGGCCACGGGAGAAGGTGATGTTCGATCCCTTGATGACGATGCGGTCGACATCGGTCTTGTAGCCGGCCTCATAATACGCGCGGTATTCACTCGCGCTTTTGTCGCCCTGTTTCGCCTTTGCAACCATGACCGGGTCGAGCGTGCCATCCTTCAGGAACGGGTAGACCGACTGCCACTCGCCTTCCCAGTCCTCTAGCGTGCGTGGCTTGATCTGGTCGTCTTTGAAGTAGCCATTGTAGATCTGACTCTTCGCACCATGCGAGTGGCCGTGAAAATGGTCATGGCCCTTCGATTTGGCTTGACCGGATGGGCCGCAGAGGATGGCTCCAGCCATCATCAGTGCGCTGAGCAGCAAGAGCCGGCGGGCTCGGTTCACGGTCGTCGTCAGCATCGGCTTATGTCCTTCGGAGGCAACAGGAGGCTTTGGTCACGCGGCTTCGGTGCGCCGACAGGCAAGGGCAGGATCAGGCAGGTCGCGACAGAGCTCGGGCTTGAAGGCGATGGTCGGCGTCTCGCCACTCAGAGGTAGGCGTCGAGTGCCGCGCGGATCGCCGCCTCTTCCATGCCGGCGCCGATGAAGACGAGTTCCTGACGCCGATCGCCCCACACGGAATGCCAGTGACGGTTCAGGATTGCCTTCCACTCGCATGGTCCGGCCAGCGCAACCGCGACACAGCCGCCCATCAGAAGTCTATCGCTTCGGTCCGACAGACGGCGCCCGCAAGTGGCACGGTGAGGGGCAAGCGTGTGTCGGGAGATTGCATGGCGAAGCCGGTTCTGATGTCGGGCAGATCAAATGCAACGTTATATCATAACATGTCAAGTTCTGAGCTGACTGAATGCAGCTTCGCCCTGATGGCCTCAATCTTCCGTCACCCCCAGGGCAAGCGCTTATCGAAATGGGCTGTCCCGTCGCCATTGGCGAACTCGGCGAAGCCACGGCTGCGCCAGAAAGCTAGCGTCGCCGGCGTCTCCGCACTGGCGTGGAGATAGAGTGTGCGGAATCCCAGCCTGACCGCCTCGGCCTCGGCGAGATCGCTGAGCCATCCGCCAATGCCTTGGCCGCGCCGTTCGGCGGCGACGTAGACCCGCGCCAGTTGCGGGATCTCCCCAGCGTCGGGATAGCGATTGGCGAAGGCCTTCGCGAGGCCGGGCTTGCGGTCGAGGGTGTAGAGCGCCGCCGTCGCGACAATCCTGTCCCAATCGTCCCGCAGCACCCAGAAGACACCGCGGTTGGCGGCTGAGAACCAGCATGCCTCATCATCCGCGACCAGGCTATCGAGGTCGGCATGCCAGTCCTGACGATAATCGAAGCCATAGAACGCCTTGATGACATCGAGGCAGAACCGCCGAGCCTCGGCGCGGCGGTCGGCGGCCTCCTCGAGCGGGCGGGTGAGTCGGAGGCCGAGGGGCACATCGGTCATGGGTCGGGGCTGGGTCGACGCCTGATCCCCACCTTCCCAACAACGCTAAGGCGTCGTCAGTGGTCTATCAAGGACCGGCTTATCAGTTACAGTTGCGGGGGCAGCCGCGGCCTCAAACCGCGTTCCCTTTTAATCCGCCCAGCGGCGGAACTTGTTCCGGGAACGTTTCTAGCTTGGGGAGCTTGAATTGGGAAGCCGTGCGTATGCCTGCTTCCGAGTGGGATGCTGAGGTCGGCTCTTGGCGCATCGGAACCACTGCCGGCTTATTCGACCAGCAACCGATCGATGCCAGTGGCGCAGAAGCGAGTCAGGCGCTCCAGCAGAAGCTCCGCAAGGCCGGCGGGAGACAACGCCTGACGCTCGTCGTCGAGGCGCGCTGCGCGGTCGCCCGCCGCCATCGTCATGACCAGCGCCCCGACCATGAACAGATAGGCATCCACCATCGCCGCGCGCGAGGCCTGCGGGTAGAGCTTCGCGAACGCCGCCAGGAACTCCGTCGCCGTCGGGTCGAAATGTTCGGCAAGGACGCCACGCGCGGATTCGCGCGGATCGACAGCCTCTCGCGCCGTCATCATCGCGAAGGCCGCGCCTTGCACGCCCTCCGCGAAGCGCTGGCGCACCGAGGGGCCGATGAAGGCCTCGACCACGGCCCGGATATCGGGCGCCGGCGCGGCCATCGCCTCGTCGAGCGCCGTGCCGCGCGCCAGCGCCAACGCATCGGCCCGGCGGGCGAAGACGGCGCGGTACAGCGCCTCCTTAGAGCCGAAATAATAGCTGAGCTGCGACAGCCGCACCTCGGCCGCAGCGGCGAGATCGCGCATCGAAGCGCCGTCGGCACCGCCCCGCTCGGCGAATGTCCGCTCGGCTGCGTCGAGAATGCGCTCGCGCGTCGGAGCCGCTGCCATCGAATCCCTCCTGAGCAGCGCCCCTGCCCTGCGTGATTTGGCTCTTATCAGAAAGCGTGTTCTACGCTATTGGTCGGACGTTCGTCCAAATTTGTGCCGCCAGAGCATAACGGGACGTCAGGAGGAAACAGCATGATGCCAGCCGGGCGCCTCGTCGATCTCTCAATCCCGCTCGAAAACGACGTGCCCGCCGATCCGCCCTTCCAGAAGGTTCGGATCGATTACCGTACCCATGAGGGCACCGCGAAGGACATTGCCGCCGCATTCCCCGGCCTGAAGCCCGAACAGCTGCCGGAGGGCATGGGCTGGGCCGTCGAGCTCGCGACGATCTCGACCCATAACGGCACCCATGTCGATGCCCCCTGGCACTACCATCCGACGCAGGACGGCGGCGCCCCTGCCCTCAAGATCGATGAATGCCCGCTCGAATGGTTCCTGCAGCCCGGCGTGAAGCTCGATTTCCGGCACCTCCCCGACGGCCATGTCGTCACCCCCGGCGAGATCGATGCCGAGCTGGAGCGTATCGGCCATAAGCTCAGCCCGCTCGAGATCGTCGTCGCCAACACCCGCGCCGGCAGCCGCTATGGCGAGACCGACTACATCGATACCGGCTGCGGCTTCGGCCGCGAGGCGACGCTGCATCTCGTCCGCCAGGGCATCAAGGTCGTCGGCACCGATGGCTGGAGCTGGGACGCGCCGTTCAGCCATACCGCCCGCCGCTTCGCCGAGACCGGCAACGCCGCCCTGATCTGGGAGGGGCACAAGGCCGGGCGCGAGGCCGGTTACTGCCAGATCGAGAAGCTGCACAATCTCGAAGCCCTGCCGGCGACCGGCTTCATAATCAGTTGCCTGCCCGTGAAGGTGCGTAACGGCTCCGCCGGCTGGACGCGGGCCGTCGCCATCCTGCCCGCCTGAACCGACAATCAAGGGAGAAGCGCATGAGCAAGGTCATCATCACCTGCGCGGTCACCGGCGGCATCCATACGCCGACCATGTCCGACCATCTGCCGATCACCCCCGACCAGATTGCGGAGCAGGCCATCGCCGCCGCCGAGGCCGGCGCCGCGATCCTCCACCTCCACGCCCGCGCCCCCAAGGACGGCCGCCCGACGCCGGACCCGGCGGTGTTCATGGAGTTCCTGCCGCGCATCAAGCAGGCGACCGATGCCGTGGTGAACATCACCACCGGCGGCGGCCTCAACATGAGCGTCGAGGAGCGCCTTGCCGCCCCGCTCAAGGCAGCGCCCGAGATGTGCTCGCTCAACATGGGCTCGATGAACTTCGCGCTGCATCCGCTGGCGGAGAAATACAGCGACTGGAAGCACCCCTGGGAGCAGCCCTATCTCGCAGGCACCAAGGATTTCATCTTCCGCAACACCTTCGGTGACATCGAGCGCATCTACAAGATGCTCGGCGAGGGCCACGGCACCAAGTTCGAGCATGAATGCTACGATGTCGGCCACCTTTACAACCTCGCGCATTGCCTCGATCGCGGCTGGTTCAAGCCGCCGGTCTTCCTGCAATTGATCTTCGGCATTCTCGGCGGCATCGGCGCCGATCTCGACAATCTGATGTTCATGAAGCGTACGGCCGACAAGCTGTTCGGCAAGGACTATCACTGGTCGGTGCTCGCGGCCGGGCGCCACCAGATGGCCTTCTGCACCCAGGCCGCGATGATGGGCGGCAATGTCCGCGTCGGGCTGGAGGACAGCCTGTTCATCGGCCGCGGCAAGCTCGCCATCTCCAATGCCGAGCAGGTCGCCAAGATCCGCCGCATCGTCGAGGAGCTCGGCTACGAGATCGCCACCCCGGAGGAGGCCCGTGCCACGCTCGGCCTCAAGGGCGGCGACCGGGTGAATTTCTGAGGCGCCCGGCATGGCGCCTCGCCCCAACCCGCTCGACGGCTTCACCGTCGATCCCACCACGATCCGCTACATCGGCGAGGGCCTGCAGCGGCCGGAATGCATCCTGGCCGAGCGCGACGGCTCGCTCTGGAGCGCCGATGCGCGTGGCGGCGTCGTCCATATCCGGCCGGACGGCTCGCAAACCCTGATCACCCAGACGGCGAGCCGCGGCTTTGCCGAGGCGACCGACGAGGAGGCGCGCTTCGTCTCGGGCACGCTGCCGAACGGCCTCGCCTTCGCGGACAATGGCGACATCCTGATCTCGAATTTCGGCACCGACCGGCTGGAGATCATGACGCGCGGCGGCGAGACCCGCGTGCTGGTCGACACCATCGACGGCGCACCGATCGGCAAGGTCAATTTTGTCCTGCGCGACAGCCAGGATCGCATCTGGCTGACGATCTCGACCCGCACGAAGAACTGGATGAAGGCGATCAGTCCGAACGTCCGTGACGGCTATGTCGCCCTCTATGACGGCGGACGGCTGCGGATCGTTGCCGACGGCTTCGCCTTCACCAACGAGATCAGGCTCGATGCCGCCGAGAAATGGCTCTACGTCGCCGAGACCTGCGCGCGGAAGGTGACGCGGTTGCGCGTCCTGCCGGACGGCAGCCTGACCGACCGCGAGACCTTCGGGCCGGAGGATCATGGTGCCTGCATCGACGGCATCGCCTTCGACGCCCATGGCAATCTCTGGGGCACCCATGTCTTCACCGACCGGATCTTCGCGATCACGCCGGAAGGCGAGTTGCGCATCCTGCTCGACGATGACCGCGGCAGCACTGTCGGCAAGGCCTTTCTCGACGCCTTCGCCCGCGACGAGGCGACGCCGGAGCTGATGCTCGCCTGCGGCGGCACGATCGCGCCCTGGTGCGCCAGCGTCACCTTCGGCGGGTCGGACCTGCGGACTGTCTATGTCGGCAGCCTGAAGGGCTCGCGCATTCCGTATTTCCGCTCACCCGTCGCCGGCCTGCCGATGGCGCATTGGTAGGTCCGGCGCTGCGCGATCACATCACGCTTCAATCAGAACAGAATTCGCAGAATAGAATTCGGGAGGAACCATGAAACGCATCGTCTCCGCGCTCGCCGGCGTCTCGGCGCTCTGTCTCGCGACCGCAGCCCAGGCCGAAATCTCCGGCGGCACCGTCAAGATCGGCGTACTCACCGACATGTCCGGCGTCTATTCCGACATCACCGGCAAGGGCTCGATCGTCGCCACGCAGATGGCGGTTGACGATTGCCTGAAGGCGGAATGCGCCGGCATGAAGATCGAGGTCGTCTCGGCCGATCACCAGAACAAGCCGGATGTCGGCTCGACCATCGCGCGCGAATGGATCGACCGGCAGGGCGTCGACGTCCTTGCCGACATGTCGAACGCCTCGCTGCAGCTCGCCATCCCGCCGCTGCTCAAGGAGAAGAACCGCGTCGGCCTGTTCCCGGGCGGCACGGCCCGCCTGACCGGCGATGCCTGCCAACCCGACCATATCGTCCAGTGGATGTGGGACACCTATGTCCAGGTCGCCGGCGTCGCGAACTACCTGACCAAGCCCGGCACGAAATGGTTCCTGGTCACGGCCGACTATGCACTGGGCCACCAGCTCGAGGCCGATGCCAAGACGCTGGTCACGGCCAAGGGCGGCACCTATGTCGGCTCCGTCCGCCACGCCTTTCCGGCCGTCGACCTCTCCTCGCAGCTGCTGACGGCACAGGGCTCGGGTGCCGACTATATCGCGCTCGCCAATGCCGGCGGCGACACCGTCGCCGGCATCAAGACGGCGCGCGATTTCGGCATCGGTCAGGACAAGCAGAAGCTCGTCGCCTTCTTCCTGACCGCGATGGACGTGAAGAGCGTCGGCCTCGCCGCGGCGCAAGGCACGGTGCTGACCGAGGGCTTCTACTGGAACCTCGACGACCGCACCCGCGCCTTCTCGGAGCGCTTCAAGGCCAAGCACGGCGCGGTGCCCTCGGCGATCCAGGCCGGGATCTACTCCTCCGTGCGGCATTATCTCAAGGCGGTGGCGGCCGCGAAGTCAGACGAGGCGAAGACGGTCATCACCAAGATGCGTGAACTGCCAATCGAGGACGACGTCGTCCGCAACGCCAAGCTGCGCGAGGACGGCCGCATGGTCCATGATTTCTACGTCTTCCGTGCCAAGCAGCCTGCCGAGTCGAAGAGCGAGTGGGATCTCTACGACCTCGTCGCCACGATCCCCGGTGATCAGGCGTTCCGCCCCTTGAGCCAGAGCACCTGCCCTGCGATCAAGCGCTGAGGCGAGAAACCGTTGCAGCAGCTGAATGGTGCAGGCGCCGTCTGGCCTCGGGCGAACGGCGTGATGGTTCGCGCTCTGAGCAGCAGGTCGAGGGCGCTATCCACACGAATGGCAGCTTTCGGGCATTGGCTCGAAGTCTGCCTCTGACGCTTCTCGACAGCCGCCAACGCAAGTGGGCGGCTCGTTTTTCGGCTGCAAAGGCTCAACCCGTCATGCCCAGATAGCGCGGCAGCCAGAGCGAGAAGACCGGGAAGACCACGAGGGCCAGCAGCGCAACGATCAGCACGGCGATGTACTTCATCATTGGGCGTGTGACGTTTTCGACCTTGGTGCCCGTCATCGCCGCGGTGGCGAACAGGCCGACGCCGATCGGCGGGGCGAAGAAGCCGAGCCCCATCGCGACGACCATGATCGTGCCGAATTGCAGCGGGTTGATGCCGAGCTTGATCGCGATCGGCGTCAGCAGCGGGCCGAACAGGATGAGAGCGGGCGCCCCCTCCAGGATCATGCCGAAGAAGGCCATCACGACAACGCTGACCAGGATGAAGCCGATCGGACCGACCGCATGGCCGACGCCGATCATCAGCGTCGAGATCTGGTCCGGGATGCGCTCGATGGTGATGGCGTAGGACAGGCTCGACGCCGCCGCGACGATGAAGAGAATGCTTCCCGTCATCGCTGCCGAGCGAACGAAGAGCTGCACGATCAGCCGCCAGCTCAGCTCGCGGAAGGCGAGCCCGCCGATCAGGAAGGCATAAACCACGGCGAAGGCGGAGATCTCGGTCGAGGTCGCGATGCCGGCGGTGACGCCGCGCCCGATCATGAGGATCATTGCCAGTGTGACGCCTGCGCCCATGATCAGCGGCAGCATCGGCCGCTTGGTGCCGCCGACGAAGACCTTCTCGACATCGACGCGGGTGCCGTAGATCACCGCGACGACGGCGAGCGCCGCGGCCATCAGCCCGGCCGGAACGAGGCCGGCCATGAACAGCCCGCCGATCGAGATGTTCGAGACGAAGGCGAAGATGATGAGGTTGACGCAAGGGGGAATGGTCTCGGCCATCACGGCCGTGCAGGCGAGCAAGCCGGCCGTCTCGTTCTCGTCCTGACCGGTCTTGCGGACGGCCGGCATGATGACGCCGCCGACCGCCGCGATATCCGCGAGCTTGGAGCCCGACACGCCAGAGAACAGCGCCGTAGCAATGATGACGATGAGGTTCATGCCGCCTTTCAGCCGGCCCATCATCCGCAGCAGCAGCTCGATGAGGCGCGACGACATCCCGTTACTCTCCATCGTCAGCCCGGCCAGCACGAAGAAGGGAATGGCGAGCAGCACGAAATGATTGGCGCCGGAGGCGACCTGTTGCGCCCAGATCAGCATGGGCAGCGAGGGATCGGCCAGGAAATAGGCCATGGCGCCGAAAGCGAGCGCGAAAGCGATCGGCACGCCGATCAGCAGGCCGCCGACCGCCGCGAGCGTCAGAAGATGGATCGGCGCCAGCGCGAACTGCGGCAGCAGCGTGTTCCAGCCGGCGATCGCCGCGCCGATGGCCAGCAAGGGGAAGAGCGCGGTCCAGCGCGGCCCGGCCGGCAGCTTCAGCACATTGGCGACGGCGAAGGCCGCCATCACGAACCCGCCGAACAGCACCGGCAGAAGGAAGATCCATTGCGGCAGGCCGGTCGGCGTCAACTGGCCGGCGGTGTCCTCGAAGAGCTGCGCGCTCGAAACCAGCAGCGTCGCCGAGACCAGCAGCGTGATCCAGGCGGCCGCCGCCGCGGCGATCGCGCGCCCTTTCGGCGGCAGCATCAGGACGAGCACCTCGATGCCGATATGCTGCGAGCGGGCGAGCACACTGCCGGCGCCGATGAACACCATCGTCGTCATCAACCCCGCCGCCACCTCCTCGGCCCAGTCGAAGGGCGCATGCAGGAAATAGCGGAAGACGACCGAAAGGAAGACGACGGCCACGTCGATCGCGAGGATCGCGCCGCCCAGATGCTCGATGAAGAACAGGACCCGCGCGGCAAAGCGGTCCTGCGGCAGGCGCGATTCGAGCGCGCTGCCGGCGGTTGCGACGGCGTCCATGCGCTGATCCTCCAGAGAGCCGGCGTGGCCGGCGGTCTTGGTTGCCGGAAAGAGCCGTCAGGCCGAGGCCTGGATCTTCTCGAAGAGCGGGGCGGTGGATGGGTACTGCGCGAGATACGGCTTGTAGAGCTCGTCGGCCGTGCGCCGCTTGAGTTCGGCGATCTCGGCCGGCGGCACTTCGGTATAGACCATGCCCTTGGCCTTGAGATCGGTGAACGCCTCTGCCTCGACGTCCTTGACCTCCATGCGCGAGATGCGCGTCGCTTCGTCCGCCGCCTGGCGGAAGGCGGGCATCAGATCGGCAGGGATCTTGGCCAGCCCGCGCTTGCCGATATAGGCGAGCATCGGCGTGTAGATGTGCCGGGTGAGGAAGCCACGATTGGTGACCTCGTAGAGCTTATAGGCGATGGTCGTGCCCGGATCGTGCTCGAAACCGTCAACGACGCCGGTCTGCACGGCGGTGTAGAGCTCGTTGATCGGGATCGGCGTCGGTGTCGCGCCGATGATGTTGAAAGTGTCGATGAAGGCCTTGGTCGGCAGCACCCGCAGCTTGACGCCCTTGAGATCCGCAACGCTGGCGATCGGCTTCTTGGTGTAGATGCTGCGCGCGCCGACCTGGAAGCCCCAGCCCAGGATGTTCACGCCCGTGCGGTCGGCCAGCATCTTGTCATAGGCCTGGCCGACGCCGGCATCGAGCGCCTTCGAGCAATGGTCGTAGCTGTTGAAGAGGAAGCCGAGGTCGAGCATGCCGAATTCGGGCACGACCGTGGCCCAGATCGAGGCGCCGGTCAGCATCATGTCGACCGAGCCGACCTTCACCTGGTTGACGACGTCGGCTTCCTTGCCGAGCTGGCCATTGGGGAAATATTCGAGCTTGATACGATCGCCGGCGAGCTTGGCGATCTGCTCGGAGAAGGGCTTGTACCAGAGATAATGCGCGCCGAACTTGTCGGCCGGCGCGGCGGACGAGACACGCAGCGAGATCGGCGCGGCCGCACGCAGAATGGTGGGCGCGCAGATGCCAATGACGGCCGCGCCGGCCACGAAGCTCCGGCGGGTGGTAAAGCTGCTCATGATGTTCCTCCGCTGATGGTGTTCGGCCGGCTTGGCGCCGGGCTCGTTGTGTTTCGAGAAAGGCTCAGTCTTCGGGCAGGACCTTGCCCGGGTTCAGGATGCCGAGAGGGTCGAGCGCCTGCTTGACCTTGCGCATCATCTCGACGGCCGGGCCGTGCTCGAGCCGCATGAACTTGATCTTGCCGCTGCCGATCCCGTGCTCGCCGGTGCAGGTGCCGTCGAGCTCCAGCGCGCGACGCACCAGCCGGTCGTTGATCGCGGCCGCTTCCGCCAACTCCCGCGGATCTGACGGGTCGATCAGCAGACCGAGATGGAAATTTCCGTCGCCGACATGGCCGACCATGCTGATCGGGAAGGAAGCATCGGCGATATCCGCCTGCGTCTGCGCGATGCAGGGCGCCAGCGCCGAAATCGGCACGCAGACATCGGTGCTCCAGAGCTTGGCATTCGGGCGCAAGGCCTGAACGGCATAATGGGTGTCGTGCCGGGCCTTCCACAACCGGTTGCGGCTGTCGGCATCGGCCGCCGCGATGAAGCCGAGCGCGCCGAAATCCGCCGCCAGCGCCTCCACCGTCTCCGCCTGCTCGCAGACTCCGGCCTGCGAGCCGTGGAACTCGAAGAAAAGCGTCGGCGCCTCGTTCAGCGCCAGCTTGCTGTACAGGTTGACGGCCCGCACGGTGGTGTTGTCGAGCAGTTCGACACGGGCGACCGGGATGCCGCTCTGGATCACCGCGACGACGAGATCGACGGCGTTCGACACGGCGGGAAACGAACAGACCGCCGCGCTGATCGCCTCGGGAATGCCGTAGAGCCGCACCGTCACCTCGGTGATGATGGCCAGTGTGCCTTCCGAGCCGACGAGCAGGCGGGTGAGGTCGTAGCCGGCCGAGGATTTGCGGGCGCGCCGCGTGGTGCGGATGATCTCGCCTTCGGCCGTGACGGCCGTCAGCGAGACGACGTTCTCGCGCATCGTGCCGTAGCGGACGGCATTGGTGCCCGAGGCACGCGTCGCCGCCATGCCGCCGATGGTGCTTTCCCCGCCCGGATCGATCGGGAAGAACAGGCCGAGATCGCGCAGATCGCTGTTGAGCTGCTGGCGCGTCACGCCTGCCTGCACGGTCGCATCGAGATCCTCCGGCCGGACGGACAGCACGGCATTCATGCGGCTGAGATCGATGCAGACCCCGCCGCGGACGGCCGTCACGTGCCCCTCCAGCGAGGTGCCGGCGCCGAAGGGCACGATCGGAGTGCGATGGACGGCGCAGAGCCGCACGATCGCCGCGACCTCCTCGGTCGTGCCGGCATAACAGACCGCATCGGGAGCGAGGCCGGCATGATAGGATTCCCCGCGGCCATGATGCTCGCGGTCGGCGGCGGAGGTCGTGAAGCGCCGTCCGAGCAGCCCTTCCAGCGCCGCCGCAAGGGCGGGGGGCAGACCGCTTGAAACGCTCGGCTGCGCTCTCGCTAGCATGACCTGTTTCCTCCTTTACGCGCTTGCTCAGCGCCGTTGTTGACAGGCTCGTAGCATGCGCTTCATATCGTCGCAACAATTGTATACAGGACACAGGACACAAATTAGATGCGGACGCTTAGGCAGAAATTGGCCGGGCCCGGAATCGTGGTCGCTCCGGGCTGTCATGACGCGCTGGGGGCGCGAATTCTGGAACAGGCCGGGTTCGAGGCCGTCTACATGACCGGGAACGGGCTTTCCGCAGCGATGCTGGGCGCTCCCGATCTCGGCCTTCTGACCTTGACCGAGATGGCGAGCCGCGCCCGCGCGATCGCTGGCAGCATCTCGGTGCCGCTGATTGCCGATGCCGACACCGGCTACGGCAATCTCAACAATGTCGCGCGGACCATCGCGGAATACGAGGCGGCCGGCGTCGCCGCGCTGCACCTGGAAGACCAGGTGACGCCGAAGAAATGCGGCGCCATGAGTGGGCTTTCTCTGGTTTCCACCGAGGAGCATGCCGAAAAGATCCGCCATGCCGTGAAGACACGTCGCGATCCGGACCTGCTGATCATCGGCCGCACCGACTCCCGCCTTGTGCTCGGGCTCGACGAGGCGATCGCGCGGGGCCAGGCCTATGCGAAAGCCGGCGCCGACCTTGTCCTGATCGAGATGCTGCAGAGCGAGGAGGAGATGCGTCTTGCCGTGCGCAGCATCGACGCGCCGCTGATGTTCAACTCGGTCGACGGACGCACGCCGGCCCTGGATGCCGCGACCTTCGAATCGATCGGCTTCAAGCTGTTGGCCTTCCCCTTGTCGTCGACGCTGGCCTATGCTCGGCTGATGCAGCGCTTCGCTTCGGACCTCAAGCAGAACGGCTCGACGGCGGCCTGGGCCGAAGCGCTCTTGCCGATCCATGACTACGAAGGCGTGCTCGGCCTGAGCCGCTACGCCTGAGCCCAGCCATGTATCCCAGCCGCCGCCCGACCAAGCCCCGTTCCCAAACGAGCGACCGCGCATCCGGCCTCACGGCGCTGGAGCATCCGCGCTCGCTCGCGGAAATGGTCGAACAGCGCCTGCGCGACGCCATCGTCAACGCCGAGCTGCCCTTCGGCCATGCCCTACCCGAGGACGAGACAGGGCTGGCGCTCGGCGTCAGCCGCACGCCGCTGCGGGCTGCGCTCGCAAGACTTGCCGCGCTCGGCCTCGTCACCATCGTGCCCAATCGCGGCGCCTTCGTCTTCGACCCCTCGCTGGAGGATGTGAAGCAGCTTGCGGGCTTTCGGCTGATGCTGGAAACCGAGGCGGTCATGCTCTGCCTCGACGGCGCCGCGGAGAATACCGAGGCGGAGCTCAAAACCGTACTGACGATCATGGAAACGGCGCATCGCGAGCAGGACGGCACAGCCTATGCCAGCAGCGACACTGATTTCCACGCGGTCTTTTTCCGCAATTGCGGCAACCTTTTCGTCGCGAATGCCTTCGCCACCATCTCCTGGCAGGTGGCGGCGCTGCGTGCGCATCTGTCCGTCGACCGCTCCTGGGAGCGTGATACGTCCTTCCTGGAGCATCGCGAGATCGTCGAGGCATTCAGCTCCGGCAGCCGGGACGATCTCCGTCGCATCCTGCGCGATCACATCCTACGGGCCGCCAAGGCCTATTCAAACGTGATCGCGCAAGAGACCTGATTTGCTCTGCGAAAACCGGCCGTCATTTTCGGATCGTGTCCTTACCCGGCAGTCAGGCGCAAAGATCGCGCTTTGACGCCCCCGCGCGCGAAGGCTGACGGCACGGCAATGAGCAAGGAAGGATTTGGGAACTGGTTGGCCGACGCCTGCGTCGCGGCTGATGTCCCCGGTCGAGCTCATGGTCTGCGGAAGGCGGGCGTCACGAGAGCCGCGAACCATGACGCTTCCGACGCTCAGCTCGACGCGATTTCGGTTGGAGCGGTCGCGGCATGGCGGCGCTCTACACCAAGACAGCGAACCGACAGCGTCTCGCAGAAGAGGCCGCGTCGCTCCTGATTCCGGAACCGAAAAGAACGTCTATTCCCGCACCTCATCATCAGGTGCGGGGAACGCCGCTAAAAAGAAGGGAATTCAAGTGCCTAGGAAAAAGGTGGTGGGGGAAGCAGGACTCGAACCTGCGAAGGCATAGCCAGCGGATTTACAGTCCGCCCCCTTTGCCGCTCGGGACATTCCCCCGCCTGCGCCCATGACCGGCTCTCAGAGCCGCGGGCCACCGATATGTCACTCACATGACGACCGGCAGGCGCGGCCGGACTTATGGTGACCGGGCCGCGACGTGTCAACGGCAAAAAGGCCACGGCCGCAAATTCCCTGTCGGAAAGCGCAAGCTCGCTCATGCCTCCGCTGCCAGATGGCGCATCACGAACGCCGCGCGATCCGCAACGCTGGCGCGCGGGAGCTCAAGCAGCCGGTAGCCATAGCGCGGATAGGTCGCCACCATCGCCTCATAGGTCCGCTTTGCCTCGGCCGGATCCTGCCTGCGCTCGGCATCCTGCTTGAAGATCTCCGGCCAGAATGGAGCGATGAACACCGTCTCGCGATAGCGGCACGCCTCGGCGGCGCGCCCGATGGTTTCGGGCACCGGCAGCCCGCACAGGCCGAGATAACCGGCGATGTCCGGAATGCCCCGGTCGAAGAAGACGAAGCCGGGTTGGTCCTTCGCCGCCGCATGGCTGCGCAGATCATGCGCCAGCATCAGTTCGGCGAAGCGCGCCCGATCGGCCCAGGGCAACCCGTTCCCGCCCGCGGCCATCTGCTCGCGGATGACCGCCCGGCCCGCCTCCGGCATGACGGCGTGTCCGGATGCCGCGAGCATCTCGATCAGTGTGGTCTTGCCGGAGCCAGGACCGCCGGTGATGACGACGAAGCGATGGCTGGCATCTGCCATTGTTCAGGCCTTTCATGGTCGAGGAAGAGGGCGCGCTGCGTTCCGCGCTGGTCAAGCGCGCCGTGCCGTGGCACGGCAGGCGGAAGAATTCTGGAGAAAGCGATGGCCCCGCCCTTCCGTCCCAAACAGGCCTGGCCCGGCGGCAAGCGGCCCGGCGGTCCTGCCCGCCGCACCGGCGCCCCGCCGCCGCACCGCCCCGGCGAGATCGACGAAGCCGTGCTTTACGGCGTCCACCCGGTCGTCGAGGCCCTGCGCAACCCGCAGCGGCGCTTCCGGCGGCTGCTCGCCACTGAGAACGCGCTACGCCGCCTGCGCGAGGAGATCGGCGAACTCCCGGTCGAGGCCGAGCTGGTCCGCCCCTCGGAGATCGACCGGCTGCTGACGCCCGATTCGGTGCATCAGGGCCTTTATCTCGTCTGCGATCCCCTGCCCTCGCCCGATCTCGACAGTCTGCCCGACGATGCCGTCGTGCTCGCGCTCGACCAGATCACCGATCCGCACAATGTCGGGGCGATCCTGCGCTCGGCCGCCGCCTTCGCCGCCGCCGCGGTGATCGTCACCATCCGCCATTCGCCGGCCGCGACCGGCGTGCTGGCGAAATCGGCCTCCGGCGCGCTGGAACATGTCCCGCTCATCGCCGTGCGCAATCTCGGCGACGCACTGGATACGCTGGGAAAACGCGGCTTCCTGCGTGTCGGCTTCGATTCGGACGGCGACGTCACGCTCGACGATGTCGCGCTGCGCCGCCCGCTCGTCATGGTGATGGGCGCCGAGGGCAAGGGCCTGCGCCAGCGCAGCCGCGAGCTCTGCGACCATGTCGCCCGGCTCGAGGTTCCCGGCGCGATCACCAGCCTCAACGTTTCCAACGCGACGGCGATCGCCCTTTACGCGGCAAGCCGGCGCCGCTGATTCGGTTCAGCGCCGCGGCACGGTCAGCAGCAGCGCGCCCGTCTCGGCATGGGCGAAGCGCGTCCGCCGGCCGCCCTGCGGCTCGGCCTCGCCGATACGGATGACCCGCGCCACGGGCCGCAGGCGCGATCCCTCCAGCCGATAGATCGTCGGCTCGGGCGTCGGCTCCCGGCGGATGCCGGCCCGCGCCGTCAGGTTCTCGAAGGAATCGGGATCGACCGGCTTCACCGTCTCAGTGGGTCGCTCGATCACCGCGACCGTCGCGTCGTCCGCCGGATAGAACAGCCATGGATCGGCATAGCCCGGCCCGGCCCAGGACCAGCGGCGATGCGCGCCATGGCGGAAGCCGTGACCGGCCATGCGGGGATGCCGCCCGATTCGCGCCGAATCCGTGCCGGAGCGATGAACGAAACCCATCGCCTTTGGGCCAGGCGCCGCCCCGAAACCGCCGCCTCGCCCCGCGGCGCTGGCTTCGCCGACGGATAGTCCGGCCGCCAGCAGCAGACCGCAGGACAGGCCGATGATACGCAACGCCATGGCGCGCTTCCTCATCCGCATCTCGTCAAGCCTCCACCTTCGCAGTATAGTGGCGCCATGGCGCCTGACCAGCCCATGCGCGCCTCGATTTGGCGCCCTGCACCGTTCCTCCGATAGTCTTAAGACGAACGGTGCAAGACCAAGTGCTTGATTGCACCTGCGACATTCCGCGCGCAAACCTTTGATTCAACCCGGAATGGCGGGATTTCCCACCATTCCGGCGGCGCGGACACCGTCTCCAACGAAGACGGACCGCGCCCCGAGGAACCGGCCGGGACAACCGACCGCACGCGGATTCACCAAGGGAGGCAAACGCCATGAGCATGGCATCGCAAGCATCGGATTCGAGGGCCGCCCCTCGACCGATGACCAAGGAAGAAAGAAAGGTCATCATCGCCTCGTCGGCCGGCACGGTCTTCGAGTGGTACGACTTCTATCTGGCGGGTTCGCTGGCCGCCAACATCGCCCAGACCTTCGTGCCGGGCGACAATGACACGGCAAAGTTCATCTTCGTGCTGTTCGGCTTTGCGGCCGGCTTCGCGGTGCGCCCCTTCGGTGCGCTGTTCTTCGGCCGCCTCGGCGACATGATCGGCCGCAAATACACCTTCCTGGTCACGATGACCGTCATGGGTCTCGCCACCTTCGTGGTCGGCCTGCTGCCCAGCTTCCAGACCATCGGCTACCTCGCGCCGACGGCCTTCATCATCTGCCGCCTGCTGCAGGGCCTCGCGCTCGGCGGCGAATACGGTGGCGCCGCAACCTATGTCGCCGAACACGCCCCGATGGGACGGCGCGGCTTCTACACCTCGTGGATTCAGACGACCGCGACGGTCGGCCTCTTCCTGTCGCTGATCGTGATTCTCGGCCTGCGCCTCAGCATGTCGCCGGAGGCCTTCGCGGCCTGGGGCTGGCGCGTTCCGTTCCTGCTCTCGATCATCCTGCTCGGCTTCTCGATCTGGATTCGCCTCCAGCTCGCTGAATCGCCGGCCTTCGTGAAGATGAAGGAAGAGGGCACGCAGTCGAAGGCGCCGCTCTCGGAAGCTTTCGGCAACTGGCAGAACGCCAAGATCGGCCTCATCGCGCTGTTCGGCGGCACGGCCGGCCAGGCCGTCGTCTGGTATACCGGCCAGTTCTACGCGCTGTTCTTCCTGACGCAGACGCTGAAGATCGACGGCACGACCGCCAACCTGCTGATCGCGCTCGGCCTGCTGCTCGGCACGCCGTTCTTCATCTTCTTCGGCTGGTTCTCGGACAAGATCGGCCGCAAGCCCATCCTGCTCGCAGGCTGCCTGATCGCGGCACTGACCTACTTCCCGCTCTTCACCATGCTGGCGAAGACGGCCAATCCGAACCTGATCAACGCGACGGAGAACGTGAAGCTCGTCCTCACGGCCGATCCGGCCGAGTGCGGCACGCTGTTCGACCCCGTCGGCGTGCGCACCTTCACCAAGCCCTGCGACGTCGTGCGCCGCGCGCTGGCCACCAACTCGATCCACTACGATCTGGTGCCCGGGCCGGCTGGGTCGCCGCTCAAGGCGACGATCAACGGCAAGGACGTGCCAAGCGGAGCCGCCGAACTCACGGCCGCCGCCCAGGCTGCCGGCTATCCGAAGGCGGGCGATCCGAGCATCCTGAAGACGCCCTCGATCGGTGAGCTGCTCTCCAGCAGCCGCGCCCTCCAGGCCGTCGGCATCCTGTTCATCCTCGTGCTCTTCGTCACGATGGTCTACGGGCCGATCGCGGCCCTGCTGGTCGAACTCTTCCCGACCCGCATCCGCTACTCCGGCATGTCCCTGCCCTACCACATCGGCAATGGCTGGTTCGGCGGCTTCCTGCCTCCGACCGCCTTCGCCATCGTGGCGGCAAGCGGCAACATCTTCTCCGGCCTGTGGTATCCGATCATCGTGGCGCTCGGCACCTTCGTGATCGGCCTGCTCTTCCTGCCGGAAACCAAGGATCGCAACATCCTGCAATGATCGCCGCCTGAGGGCGACGTTTCAGGCCCCGCCCGCAAGGGCGGGGCTTTTTCGTGCAGGGAAGACCCCGAACGTTCCGCAACGCCGGACGTGCTGAACAGCGGGTGACTGCAGCTCAGGCGTAGGCGACCCAGCCGCGAAACGCGAAGCCCATATAGAATTGACTGACCGCGCCAAAACCGGCCTCGCGCAAGAGCTGCTCGTCCTCCTCGGGAGCAAGGATCGGCAGGCGGCCTGCGATCGCCTCGCGCGCCTTCTCGGCCTGCGCCGGCTCGACGCCGGAAGCGACGGCGAAGGCGGCATAGCGCGCGAGCCACAGCTCGCGCTCGCCGGCTCCTTGCGGGAAGCTGAAATGAGCGACCGCGAGCGGGGCGCCGGGCTTCAGGCGCCGCCGGATCTCCCCGAGCGTGCGCAGGCGCTCGTCGCGCTCGACGAAATGCAAGGTCAGAATGCAGGTCGCGGCATCGAACGGCCCTTCCGGCGCGCGATCGATCAGCCCGTGATGCAGGCAGACCCGGTCCGCCAGCGAGCCAAGGGTCACCTTCGCGAGGTTCAGCATCTCGGCGGACGGATCGACCCCGTCGAACCGCCAGCCGGGCCGTGCCTCTGCAAAAGCCTTGATCTCGAGCCCTCCGCCGGCGCCGAGAACCAGAATCCGCGCGTCGTCGGACGCATGCTCCGCGAGAAGGAGCATGACCATACGCTGCAGGCTGTCGAAACCGGGCACCAGGCGCGGCGGCCCTTCGGCATAGCGCGCGACGGCCTGCTGGTCTGAAAACGCATCCATGCTCGTTGGGGTAGCATAGCCGACCCTGCCTTGCGAACCGCCGGGCTCCGTCGCGCAACGGCCTGCTTGCCCTCGCCGCAATCGGCTGGTAACCGCTACTCGCCGCATCCGAACCTGTTTCCGATGCGGCGACACCCGGCCTGAAAGGTCGGACATGGCGATGCCGGCGTAGCACAGCGGTAGTGCAGCGGTTTTGTAAACCGAAGGTCGGGAGTTCGATCCTCTCCGCCGGCACCAGTCCTTCTTCTTGTCGCCACTGCCCCCGCCCCGTCAGGCGCACTGCGCGTTCCACCACGGTTCGATCTGTGCGGAAGACAAGCCGGCGCCGCCGGGCGGTGATATAATGCTGGTGGATGGCGGCCGGGCAGCGAACCGATCCCTCACGCCGCTCGTGGAGGCCCCGATGAAGTTCCTTGCAGCCATGCTCGTCCTGGCCCTGAGCGTGAACGCCGCCGCCGCTCAATCGCGACCTTCGACCGTCTCGCGCCTTTGCGCCGCAAGCCGTCAGGATGTGCTCTCGCGCGGCGCCATCGTCCTCGGCACCGGCGGCCAGACCTATGACCGCTTCGTGCGGGATCGCAGCTTCTGCCAGTTCGACGAATTCATCGACCCGGCCTGGGTGCCGAGCCGCGACACGCCGGCCTGCTTCGTCGGCTATCGCTGCAAGGTCGGCCCGTTCTGGGACGACTGACCGCAGTGGCGTCGAAGGAACTCCGGCGGGCGCCGGCAGTTGTTCCTTTCGGGGTGAGGTGTGTACGGGAGGCGCCTATGCGTCGCTTGCTTCTCATCGCGGCATCGGTCACGCCGCTGCTCTTTGCTGCCAGCACCGAGGCGCTGGCCCAGCGCCAGTTCGGCGGGCATGGCTTCCGCGCCGGCGGCTGGCATGGCGGAGCCTGGCGCGGCGGGGGTGGCTGGCGCGGTATCCATCGTGGATTCTATCCGGGCGCGGCTTTCCGGAGCGGCGGCTTTGGCTGGCGCGGCTCTTACGGGCCGCGTTACCGCTACGGAGGCGGCTACCCCTATTGGGGCGTGGGCGCGGCCGCGGCGACGATTGGCGCGCTGGCGACCTACCCCGCCTATCCGGACTACTACCCTGATTACCCTGTTTACCCCGTCTATCCGGCTTACCCGGCCTATGCCGTCGTGCCGGGCGGCACGGGCGGAAGCTGCAGCACCCCGGTCAAGATGTGCACGCTCTACGAGCGCGCGCCGCTCGGCATCGGCTGTTCCTGCCGCGTCCCCGGTGGCAGGGCACGAGGAGCCGTCGTCGGCCCCTGATCCGCGGAACCGGCGGAACGTCGTGAAGCCCCGGTGCCGACGCAGCTTGGCGCTGCCGCCCGCCATGCGGTAGGATGCCGCAGCAACCTGTTCCGGCCGCCGCATGCGGAGGCCGGAATGCCGTCAACCGACGTCGCGGAACGAATGGACGACCGGAATCATCTTCTGGCGCTGGCGGAGCGCTGCGAGGCTTCCAGCAAGCCGAATCGCGAGCTCGACGCCGAGATCTACGAGGCGCTGGGTTTCACGGTCCGCCGCAAGCCGACGCGGCTCGCCACGCGGCGCACCCCGGCCGGTGGCATCTATCAGCAGGGCAGCTTCTGGAAATCGCTCGGCGCGGTGAGCGCCGACATCAACATCGCCGTCTCGCTGCTGCGCGAGAAGGCGCCGGGCTGGAGCTGGAGCCTGCAATGCTTCGCCTCCGAGGACAGTCTCGCCTTCCAGGCGCTTGTGGCTGAGTGCTCCGGGCAGGGCGTGATGGGATCGCTCGCCCTCTGCGCCGCGATGCTGCGGGCCCTGGCACGGCACCGCCCCGATGCCGAGGATCAGGTCTAGCCCTCCGCCATTGTCAGACTTCACGAAAACTTGACCCCAGGATGGCCGGTGGCGGTTGAACGCATCGGCCGGGCCGCTACCTTCCCCCGCGTCCCGAGGGAGAAAAAATCATGCAGAGCATTCGGTTATCGCGACGGAAGACCATGGCCGGCGCCGGCGCGCTTGCCGCCACGGCGGCGCTCGGCCTCCCGGCCGTGCCTCCCGCGCAGGCGCAAACCCCTGCCGGCGGACAGGCTCCGGGCTTCTATCGCTACAAGGTGGGCGACATCACCTTGACCGCGATCAACGACGGCTTCGCCAAGCGCCCGCTCGAGGGTTTCGTGCGCAATGCGGAGCTGAGCGATGTGAAGAAGGCGATGGCCGGGGCCTTCCTGTCGCAGGACGCGCTCAACATCACCTTCACCACGCTCGCCATCCAGCAGGGCGGCAAGCTGACGCTGATCGATACCGGCAACGGCGATTCCGGCGCGCCGACCTCCGGCACCTGGATGGCGAACTTCAGGGCCGCTGGCTTCGACCCGAAGGATGTCTCGACCGTCATCTTCAGCCATTTCCACGGCGACCACATCAACGGCTTCCGCCTCAAGAACGGCACCGCCGTCTTCCCGAACGCGGAAGCCATGGTGCCATCGGCCGAATGGGCCTTCTGGATGGACGATGCGAAGATGAATGCCGCGCCGGAGGCCATGAAGGGTGCCTTCGCCGGGGTGCGACGCGTCTTCGGCCCCGTTGCCAAGGATGTCAGGCAGTTCGAGCCCGGCAAGGAAATCCTGCCCGGCATCACGCCGATCGCCGCGCCCGGCCATACGCCCGGCCACACGGTCTTCGCGCTCTCCTCCGGCGACAGCCGGATGATGATCATGTCCGACACGACCAACCACCCCGCCCTCTTCGTCCGCAATCCCGATTGGTCGGCGGTCTTCGACATGGACGGCCCGCAAGCCGCCGCGACCCGCCGCAAGCTGCTCGACATGGTCTCGGCCGATCGCATGCAGGTTGCCTTCTACCACGCGCCCTTCCCGGCCACAGGCTTCATCGCCAAGGACGGCAACGGCTTCGAGATGGTGCCCGTGCAGTGGAGCCCCGCGATCTGAGCGATGCCGCATCGCCGCGTGACGGGAGGCCGGGCTCGCCCGGCCTTTTTTGTCGCCCGGCTGTCTCGCGCCTTTCGCCCGCCCCGTGCTAGATCGGCAGTGACGCCGCAAGGCCCGCCGCTTCAGGACCCGTCATGACCGAGCGATTCGGCGCGATTTCCTTCGTCGCCAGCGAAACTCCGGAAGCCGAGGCCGCCCTCGTGAAGCTGGCGGAGCGCTATGGCAATGCCGACCCCGCCAAGGCGGACGTCATCGTCGCGCTCGGGGGTGATGGCCTGATGCTGCAGACGCTGCACCGCTTTCTCGGCACCGGCACGCCGATCTACGGCATGAACCGGGGCTCGGTCGGCTTCCTGATGAACGAGTTCAAGGAACGCGGCCTGAGCCGCCGGCTCGATGCGGCCCAGCGCAGCGTCGTCCACCCGCTGTCGATGCAGGCCGTCGACCGGCAAGGCGGCCGCGTCGCGGCCAAGGCGATCAACGAGGTCTCGCTGCTGCGCCGTTCCTATCAGGCCGCCAAGCTCCGGATTTCGGTGGACGGGCAGGTTCGCCTCGCAGAGCTCATCGCGGATGGCGTGCTGCTGGCGACGCCGGCCGGCTCGACCGCCTACAACCTCTCGGCCAACGGCCCGATCCTGCCGCTCGACGCGCCGCTCCTGGCCCTGACGCCGATTTCCGCCTTCCGGCCACGCCGCTGGCGCGGGGCGCTGCTGCCCGACTATGCCCAGGTGACGATCGACGTGCTGGAGGCAGACAAGCGCCCGGTCAGTGCGGTGGCCGACCACACACAGATCGACGAGGTTTCCTCGGTCTCGATCGAAATCGACCGGACGGTCGATCTGGTCATGCTACACGATCCCGGCCACAGCCTGGACGAGCGGATCCTGCGCGAGCAGTTCGGCTACTGAGGGGCCTTCAGGCCGCGTCGCGCAGATCGCCGCTTTCGAGCTCGATCAGGAAGGACGGATCGGCCTCGACCAGCAAGGCGAAGGCCGCGTCGTCGGCCAGCGAATCCGCCATCAGCCGGGCCTCGTCGCGCGCGGCCTCGGCGTCCATGCGGCGCAGCAACGCCACGAGCGCGTCGGCCTCCGGCCCCTCCATCGCCTCGCAGGCGGCAAGCACCTCGCGCAGCAGCGCCCGGTCGATGCCGCAGCGCGCCGCGCCCGCGTCGAAGCCGCGCGCATTGAGCGCCAGGATGGCGGCGACGAAGGCCAGTTCCAGCGCGGGCGGCAAGCCCGCCTTGCGGCAGAGCGCCTTGAGGCCGGCCCCACGTCGGTCGCGCAGCAGCGCGGCGACACGCCCCGGCGGCAGATCGGACAGCGCGACGAAGGCCGCTTCGGCCAGCGCCGGTTCTCCGCTCAGGAGGGAGCGCAGCATCAGCCCGGGCGTCAGCCGCCCGGTCGCGCGCAGCACCTCGACGATCGCCGGCGCATCGGTCGCCTCGCCGCCGGCGGCCAGCGCCACCGCGACGCGCTCGGTCGCCTCGCGTGCGAGCCGCGCGCTGCGCTCCGGCGTCAGCCAGCCGCAGCCGGAAACGAAATGCGCCAGCGCATCGGAAACCCTGGAAGCGATCACCTGTCGTAGGCCAGGCGGCAGGTCGGGCCGCTCCAGCAGCGCCTCGCGAAGGGCGCCATTGTCGCCGCAGCGCTCGATCATCCGCTCGAAGGAGAAATCGGGAATCTCGGCCGTACGGTTATTGGCGAGCGTCAGGAGTGCTTCCTCGCCGCCGACCTCGGCCAGAGCTGCGGCCACGCCCGCGGGCAGGCAACGGCGTATGGCGACGGCGCGCTGGGCGAGCAGGTCACCGACGGCCGCCGCATCGACGAGATCCGCCTCGGTGAACACCGGGGAATGCGCCAGCATCAGGGCCGCGACATCGCTCTGGTCCGCGATCAGCCCGAGCGCGAGATTGCGCGGCGTATGCGGCGAAGGCGCCATCTCCTCGGCGATGGCCCGCCGCACCAACGGCGAGGGATCGTCGATCAGCGCGATCAGGGCCGTCTCGGCCTCGGCGCGATCCTCCGGCGAGAGGCTGGAGCGCAGATAGGCGCCGGCGAGCGCGGCAGCGCCGGAGGCACGTGCCTCGGCGGGCGCCGTGCGGGCCCAGAGCAGGAAGCGGCGAACGATCATGCGTCGCTCCGCTGGATCATGAAGGACGAGAGGTCGAGCGGCCCGCGCCTGGCCTTGCCGGCAGCCTGCGCGGAGCCCGTCGCCGGCAAGGCAAGATCAGCCGGGCGGGTGGGCGGCAGCGGCGCGGCCATCGCCCTGCCCTGACCGCCGGCGTCGCCGGAGCGCGCGCCGTCCACGGCAGCCGAGGATGCCGCGTCGTTCTTGACCCGTGGGAAATAACGCTCGCCGCTGTCCAGCGCGGCCGTCCGGGTGCCGTTGGCGCGCGGCGACGTCCAGAGATTGGCGACGGCCTTCGAGACGGGCTCACGCGAGCCCCCGGTCGAGAACAGCCCGATCAGCCCATGCGCGCGGCCTGGCTGCAGCGCCGCCGCGATCTCGGCGACCGGCGTCTCCTCCGTCGTTGCGTTGCCGCTCGTCGTCGATGCCGCTGCAAGCTGGGTGCTGGCATGGCTCGCCGCCAGCACGCCATAGACCTCCTGGACGCTGCGTGCCCGGCCGGCCTTGTCGTAGAAGATGCCGCGATTGGCCGCGGCGGCCTCGGGAAAGTCGCGCGCCGCAATGCGGCTCGGATCGCTCGCGGCCGCCCGGATCAGATCGGATGCGCCGCGCGCGCCCAGCACATGGGCCATGTAGAGCTCGCCCGCCTGCGGCTGGCGCCCGAGCGCGCCAGCGAGCTGGTCGCGGTTCTTCTGGGTCAGCGCACCCGCCATGACGGCGGAAACCTGGGGGTCGTTGCGCAATTGCAGGATCTTCTCGCGCAGCGCCGGGTCGGCGACGGTCAGCCGGCCGCCACTGTCGTTGATGGCGTCGGCGTAGGTCTGCAGGCCCTGCTTCGGCCCCTCCTGCTTCACCATCGACAGCCAGGTCTGCTCGATGAACTGGAACAGGCCGGTCGCGCTCGAGGATTTCGCCTTGGCGTCCGGCGTCAGCGACGATTCCCGCTGCGCCGTCTTGAGCAGATAGTCGAAGCCCGCGCCGGTCCGATCCGCGCCCTCGCGAATGGCGCTGACGACCGGGTTGGCGGCGGGCTGGGTCTCGCGGCTCGGCGGCGTGGTGAAAAGGAACATCGACGGTCTCGGGCGCGGCTCGCCGCGAGGCTGCGGGGACGCGCCACAAGATTGCCTCCATTATGGTAAGCGAAGGGTTAAGGCCGCCTGCCGTTCCTTAACGCCGCCGCTTTCCGCTTCCCTCTCCGCGGAACGCGCTTTACCACTTTCGCGCCGGCTCAGTGCTGGCTTTGTGAATGCGGAGAAGGTCGATGGCAGAACTGGAGCGTCACAAGCGCGGCGGGATCTATTTCGAGGACTTCCAGATCGGCGCTGTCATCGAGCATCGCCTGACGCGGACCGTCACGCAGATGGACAACATGCTGTTCTCCAACATGACCCTGAACCCGCAACCCCTTCATATCGATGCGCATTTCTGCGCCACCGAAACCGAATGGGGCAAGCCGCTGATGAACTCGCTGTTCACGCTCGGGCTGATGATCGGTATCTCTGTGAACGACACCACCGTCGGCACCACCATCGGCAATCTCGGCATGACCGACGTCACCTTCCCGGCCCCGCTCTTCGAGGGCGACACCGTGAACTGCACCACCGAGATCGCCGCCAAGCGCGAGTCGCGCTCGCGCCCCGATGCCGGGATCGTCGAGTTTCTTCACAAGGCCTACAAGCAGGACGGCACGCTGGTCGCGCAGTGCCGCCGCCAGGCCTTCATGCGCAAGCGCCCCGCCCCCGCCACGATCGCGGTCTGACGCGGATGCGCTCGCTCCTGTTCGTGCCGGGTGACAGCCCGAAGAAGCAGCAGAAGGGTCTGGAAAGCGGCGCCGACGCGCTGATCCTCGACCTGGAGGACTCCATCGCGCTCGACGCCAAGCCACAGGCTCGCACCATCACGCGCGACTTCCTGCAGGCGGCCCGCGCCCTGCCGAAGCGCCCCTTGCTGATCGTGCGGATCAACGGCCTCGCCAGCGGCATGAGCGACGCCGATCTCGACGCGGTCATGCCCGGCGCGCCGGATGCGATCATGCTCCCGAAATCGGAAGGCGGCATCGATGTCGGCCACCTCGCCGCCAGGATCGCGGTGCGCGAGGCGGAGGCCGACCTGCCCGATGGCGCGACCGGCATCCTCCCGATCGCGACCGAGAACGGCAAGGGCATCTTCGGGCTCGGCACCTATGCCCGCGCCTCGCACCGCCTGCTGGCGCTGACCTGGGGCGCCGAGGACCTCTCCGCCGATCTCGGCGCCGAGACCAACCGGCTGCAGGACGGCTCCTATACCGATCCCTACCGCCTCGCCCGCGCCCTCACCCTGTTCGGCGCCAGCGCCGCGCAGATCGACGCGATCGATACCGTCTTCACCAATTTCCGCGACGATGCAGGATTGCGGGCCGAGTGCCTCGCGGCACGGCGCGACGGCTTCACCGGCAAGATGGCGATCCACCCGGCTCAGGTCGCCCCCATCAACGAGGTCTTCGCGCCCTCGCCCGAAGCGCTCGCCAGGGCCGAGCAGATCATCGCGCTCTTCGCCGCCAATCCAGGCGCCGGCGTGATCGGGCTCGATGGCGAAATGCTGGATCGTCCCCATCTTATCAGGGCGGAGCGTCTGAAGGCCCGCGCTCAGAAACTGGCTGAATGATGTGCCGGAGGCGATTCCAATGACTCAGGTTTTCGAGGTATCGGGCATGCATTGCGGCGGCTGCGCCTCGCGCGTCCAGCGCGCGGCGACGACGCTTTCACCCGGCGCGACGGTGACGCTGGAGCCGCCGCGCCTGACGCTCCCGGAAGGCGCGGGCCTCGACGCCGAGACGATCAATCGCGCGCTCGCCGAGCTCGGCGACTACCGGGTCAAGGGACCGCTGGCGGGCTGAAGCCGGCGGCCACGAGGCGTCATGCTCGGGCTCGACCCGAGAATGACGGCAGCCCAACGACCGCCCTACCCGCCCACCGGCCGCTGGAGCGAGAACACGCTCGTCACCTCGGCATAGTCGGCATAGCCGCAGCGCGCGATCGGATTGGCTCCAGCCGTGTCGAAGCGCCCGTCCTTGACGAAGGCATCGTCAATGAAGATGCCGAGGACCTGGCCGATCACCATCCAGCGCGGCACGTCGTTGCCGTCGATGTCGCGCAGCTGCTGGATCGAGACGGATTTGCATTCGAGCGCAGCCGGCGTGCCCGCGACCCGCGGCGGCTTGACGAGGCGGGACGGCGCCATCTCGAGCCCGGCATGAGAGTATTCGCTCTGCCCACGCGGCAGCGGCGCCGAGGTCAGGTTCATCTGCTGCATCAGCGCGCCCGAGACGAGCGAGCAGGTGAACTCGCCCGTTTCCTCGATGAAGCTCACCGCATCCTTCTTGTTCTCCGAGGAGAACATCACGAGGTTCGGCCGCGAGGAGATCGCGTTGAAGAAGCTGTAGGGCGAGAGATTGACCTCCCCCTTCGCGCTGAGCGCCGTGATCCAGCCGATCGGCCGCGGCGCGACGATGGCCTTGAACGGATCATGCGCGAAGCCGAGATCCTCCCGCGTCGCCGAGTAGATCATCGCGTCAGGCTCCGTAATAACTGATGATGTCCGCCATCACCGGCCGGTCGCGATCGGTGATCGGCGCCGTCGGCGTGCCGATATGGACGAAACCGGCCATGCGCTCGTCCGCGGCGAGGCCGAATGCCGTCAGCACCTCGCGGTCGAAGGAGAACCAGTTCGTCAGCCAGGAGCCGGCATAGCCCTTGGCATAGGCGGCGACGAGCAAGGTCATGCAGACGGCGCCGGCCGACAATTCCTGCTCCCAGAGCGGGATCTTGGCGTGCTCGCGCGCCCGCGACACCACCGCGACGATCACCGGCGCATGGGTCAGGCGCTTGCGCTCGAATTCGACCTGGTCCGCGCTGGCCTGCGGGTTGCGCTCGCGGAAGACCCGCGCGACGACATCGGCCGCCTTCTCGCGCGCCTCGCCCGCGAAGACGATGAAGCGCCAGGGCACGAGCTTGCCATGGTCGGGCACCCGCGCGGCGATGGCGAGAAGCTCGCCGAGTTCGGCCCCCTCGGGTCCGGGAGCGGCGAGGAACTGCGGCGGCACCGAGCGACGCAGCTTGAGCAGGGAGAGCGTATCGGTCATGAAACATCCGGGCTATGGCGATGGTCGAGACCTATGCCTTCGCCATGATGAGGACAAGCGAGCCTGCTCATACATCACCGCAAGGGCTCTAGGGACGAAAAGCATGTTTGAATTGGATGGCTTTGAAGCTGGCCGCCGCAAGATCGGCGGGCTCGGCCGCTTCGCGGCCTTGCTCGTGCCTGCTCTCGCTTTCGCCCAGGTAGCCTTGGCCCAGGCTCCGGCCCCGGCTCCCGCCGTCGATACCATGCCCCCTCCGGCCGCCCAGAGCGTGCAGGACCAGCCCGGCGCGCAGGCCGCGGTCGCCCGCCTCGCTGTCTCCGCCCAGTTTGCCAGCGATCGCAAGCCGATCCGCTCCGGCCTGAACTGGCGCATCCTGAGCGAGACGGCGGACGGCTCGGCCCCGCGCATCGTTGCCCGCTCCGCCGACGCCACGCCGAACTTCATGCTTCCGCCGGGCAACTATATCGTCCACGCGGCTTACGGCTTCGCCAGCGGCACCAAGCGGATCAGCCTCGGCTCCCAGGGCGTCAACGATCAGGTCCAGATCAGCGCCGGCGCGTTGACTCTGGCCGGCTCGATCGGCGACGCGCCGATTCCGGCCGGGCTGCTCTCCTTCCAGGTCTTCGTACCCCTCCAGGGCAATTCGGAAGGACGCCTGGTGACCGGCGAGGCCAAGGCCGGCGATCTCATCCGCCTGCCCGAGGGCACCTATCACGTCGTCTCGACCTATGGCGATTCCAACGCCATCCAGCGCGCCGATGTCCGCGTCGAGACCGGCAAGGTCACCGATGCGACGCTGCATCACCGCGCCGCCAAGGTCACGCTGAAGCTCGTCGCGGCGGCCGGCGGGGAAGCCTTCGCCGGCACCGCCTTCAGCGTGCTGACGCCGGGCGGCGACGTCATCCGCGAGGCGATCGGCGCCTTCCCGCAGGTGATCCTCGCCGAGGGCGATTATGTGCTGATCGCCCGGCAGGAGGGGCAGGTCTATTCGCGCGATTTCAAGGTTGAGTCCGGCATCGACCGCGATATCGAGGTGCTGGCCAAATAGCCTGGTCGCCGTCGTCAACCTGAGCACCGGAGCGTCACTGGGCCGATCGAAGATCGGACTCGAGGGCTCCGCATTGTCGTCGCCTCAGTCGACCGTTTCGGCTTTCTTGCTGACGGTGCGGATTCGAATGTCCCCCACGGCCGCGACGATGCCGTCGGCGATGCGCGAGGCGAGGCAGCGATAGCCGGCATCGACGAGATGCAGCCCATCCATGCCGACGAGTTCCTCTTCGGTGAACTGCTTCGAACGCGACCAGCCCTTCATCATCGCATAGCGCGGGAACAAGGCGGCTCCCTGCTGCTCCGCCGTCTTCACCAGCACGGCCCGATAATCGTCGAGTTGCGGATAGCGCTCCTCCCGCGGCAGCCACGGCAGATCCATCAGGATCATGTCAATGCCGGCGGCGCGGGCCTTGGCGATGCCCTTGCGCAGGATCTTGGTCAGCCTTTCCGTGCCGATGTCGCGGATCGCGTCGTTGACCACGGTCTGCCAGATCACGATCGAGGGCTTTTCCTCGATCACATCGGTATCCATGCGTAGCAGCATATCGTAGGCCGACTGGCCGCCCACGCCCTTGTTGAGAACCCGGACTTCGGCTCCCGGCAGGCGCCGGCGCAGTTCCGTCTGCAGGACGAAAGGATAGCTCCTGTCCTCCGCGCTGGCGCCCGAGCCGGCCGTGGTGGAGGAGCCGAGCGCGACGACGGTCAGCCGTCCCGTCTCCTGCATCGCCTTGCGAGCCGCCGGAAGCACCGGGAGAAACGGCTGCATCGCGCCGGCGCGGCAGCGCATATCGACGGAGGCGGGCGAAACGGGAGGGGCGGCCAGCGCGAGCGAGGTCAGCGCGAGGAGAAAGATGGCAACCGCGCCTGCGCGCTGGATGCCACGCCGGGAGCCTTCGCAGGCTCCGCGCGCTGATCGCGACTCGTGATCGAACGGTACCACGACAGGAAAATCCCTAGCCCTGTCAAGAGTGTAACCCCACCGGCGCAGAGCAGCAACTGGACGTCCAGGGCAAAAGACGTTTCCGCCAGCACGATCTGCCCGATGATCGCAAGTACGATACCAACGCAGAAGACATGCAGCGAGTTGCGTCCCGAGCAGGCCAGCGCCCGCCCGACGACCGAGCGCGTGAGCATGCCGCCGGCCGGCAGCCAGCGGATGACGAGCCAGGCCAGAGCTCCGAGATGGAAAAGCCGGCTCCAGGCGAGATTGGTCTTGTCGGAGCCGAGCTGAACGGAATCGAACCAGTCGTTCAGCAGGGCGATGCCCGTCGGGTTGCCCGTCGGGATCTTCACCAGCCAGGCGAAGAGGAGGAAGGCGACGGCCGCGGCATCGAGCCAGCGCAGCCGCGGCATCGTGACCCCGAGCTGCACCGAGCGGCCGAGAATGACGCCGAGCGTGAAGATCACCTGCCAGGCGAAGGGGTTGAAGAACCAATGGCCGCCGGAATTCGGCAAATGCAGATCGAGCGCCAGCGCCACCTGCCAGATCGCCAGCGAGCAGAACAGTGTCAGCGCCGGGCTGAAGCGCACGCCGTAATAGATCGCCGGAAACAGGGCCAGCAGCACGATATAGAGCGGCAGGATGTCGAGATAGGAGGGCTGGTAGGTCAGCGTCAGCGCGCCGATCAGCGCTTCTCCCGTATCGCGGAAGAAGGGCTGGATGTTGATCGCCTCGATGTAGAGCGGGTTCTGGGTCTGCGTCACCGCGACCGCGATCACACCGCAGACGAGGATGAACACCGCCAGATGGGCGATGTAGAGCGTCCAGAGCCGGCCGCCGAGCTTCAGCGCCGCGATCGAGAAGCCGCGCGTTTCGATCAACCCGCCATAGGCGAAGGTCGCGGAAACGCCGGCCAGGAGCACGAAGGCGTCAGCTGCATCGGAGAAGCCGAAATTGTTCGGCATATAGGCCGAAACCACGTTCCCCGGCATGTGGTTGATGAAGATGATCAGCAGCGCGAGCCCGCGCACCATGTCGATCCGTGTATCGCGCCCCGCCGCACGAAGCGCTCCGCCTTCGGCTGGACGGCCGAACAGCATGAAGCGCTTGAATGACGAGTCTAGGGACACGAAAGGCAGTCCTCTGGCAGGCTCTGTCGGTCGGGAAGGGAAACGCCCGCTCCGGGCGGCCGGTTCCATCCCACCGACGGGAAGATGAACGTCATCTGCAGAATCCGTTCATCTGCCGTTCATATAACTCGGCATGCCGGGCGTCACGCGGCGCAATGTCACAACCCCGTGTGAAGCAGGCGGCCGCAGGAAATTGCATCTCTGCGGCTGGAACATGGCGATCGAGAAACTGTGAGGATCGCGTGGCGCATCGGCCGGAAAAGCGGAATGCGGTTTTCGGAGAAAGACGCAGCAAAAACAAAAGCCTACAGCATCGGACTGAATACGATGCCGTAGGTCACCGCACGCCTTGCCGGGCGCAATCGCAGCAACCACGGCTGCGCCGTCGCGCGGGATCTTTCCGAAAGGCGGATCCGGCTTTCGGTCCGCTGCTATGGCGCCTCAATAGGGCGGTTCGGCATAGACCGGCTTGCCGTCGATCAGGAGCCGCTTGATCGCAGCTTGCCCCGAGGCCGAGACGGCGGCGACGACCTCGACGCGGGCCTTGTCGGTCGTCTCGATCGCCTTGCCCTCGCCCTGCGGCACGAAATAGCTCTCGATACCATAGGCGATGCGCAGCCGCCGGCGGTCGCCGGAGCAGTCGAACTCCCCGGCATCGTTCAGCGCACAGGCGCTCGTCGAGGTCACGCGACCGGCGATCACAACCGTGTCACCGCTGGTCGCGGGCCGGTCACGCGATACGCCGGCGGCGCGCGCGAAGCCCTCGCCGTCACGCCTGAGCGTGACATAGACGGTCTCGCCGCGCGTGTAGCCGGCCCCGTCCTTGCCGGTGTCGACCACGCTGATTGGATAGGCCAGCACGACATAGTCGCCCCGGAACAGGTCGCGCGGATCGACCGGCACGGTGCGCAGGCGGATTTCCGTTCCGCTGCTCAGGATGCTGGCCCGCTGCTGCACCAGCGCAAGCAGCCCGAGCGCCAGCAGCAGCGCGGTCGCCACGGCCCGCCAGAGCAGCGGCACCCTTGCAGCGATCGCATCGACGGAGAGCGCACGCATCACGCGGCCTCCCCGGTCGGGCCGTTGAGCCTGGCGAACAGCCGCCGCGCGCCCCAGGCTGTGACGAGCAGCGCGGCGCCGGCCAACAGGAAGAACAGCGATTGGTCGAGCAACGTGCCGATGGTCTGCCAGAGCAGGATCAGGATGGCGACGCCGAACAGGATCGAGCCCGCCGTCAGAATCCGCCGGATGCCACCGGCCGCGCCAGCGATGACCAGCGCCGTCGCCGCCAGGAGCACGAGGCTTGCCACCGCGATCTTGCCGGGCATGCCGGAGACGCGGTCGCTCCAGAACAGCACCGGCACCAGAAGCGCCAGCAGCAGCCCCGCCGCCAGCGGCCAGGCGAAGCGCCGCTCGCGCGCGATCGCACCCAGCACGACGCTCAACGGAACGGCCACGGCATAGGCGTAGAACACGAACAGGAAGGCGTGCCCCGCCCGCGCCTCGCTCGCATCGAGAATGCGGGCCAATTCGCTATTGAGCACGATCACGAGGCCGATCAGCCCCCAGGGCAGGCAGGCCGTCAGAAGCGCCGGCCCGCCCCGGTCGAGCGCAAGGGCGCCCAGGGCGACGAAGGCGACGGAGATCGCAAGCCCATAGGCCAGCAGGCCATAATCGAAGGAGTTCAGGAGCCACTGTCCCGGCGCCATGCCGAGCCAGAAGGCCGCTGCGAGCACGGCAAGGTGGTGCACCAGCCGGTTACCGCGGGAGAGCGCGATCCAGAGCGCCGGCAGATAGAGTGCGAAGAAGCCGTAATGCATCCCGCTGGCCGCTTCGTCCCAGCGCCCGCCGCTCCAGGCGCAGAGCGCGACGAAGGCGATCGCCAGCGCCCCGTTCGAGCGCATCAGGAAGGCCGCGACCAAGGCGCCGAGCGCGACCAGCATCGCGCCGCCCGGCCAGTCCGCCGGCAGATGGTACATCTGCCCGACGAGCGCGAGCCCGGCGCCGAAGATCAGCACGCCGCAGGTCGTCGCGGCATCGGCCCCGCCGGTCGAGCCGGCCTTCTGCAGGCGATAGGCGACGGCGAAGGCGACCGCGATGCCGGCGAGGATCATGGCGAGCTTCACGAGGCGCGGAATCGCCTCCCAGTTCGCCGCGACGAAGGCGGCGACGGAGGAGGCGATCAAGAGCCCGCCGAACAGCCCGAGCAGGGCCGGCAGGCGGAAGCCCGCATGTTCGCGGGCGACGTCGCGCCTGATGGCACTGGCGCCGTCGGGCGTGATCCAGCCTTCGTGAGCCCAGCGGATCAGGTCGGCTTCGAGTCGTTTGCGGTAGGAACCGGTCAGCATTGCCTGCTATCTGCCATGAGCCCGCAGGCTTTTACCAGAGGCGGCCATGGCAAGCCGTCATTTCTCCGGAACCGTCATTCTCGGGCGAAGCAAAGCTTCGACCCGAGAATCCCGTGCAGGATGAGAGGCCCTTCCGCCCCGAGATGCTCGGGTCAAGCCCGAGCATGACGAGAATGCCTCAGGCCGCCCGCGCCTTTTGCCTGCGCACCAGATCCGGCGCCAGCGCTTCCTGCGTCAAGACGGCGATCGCCTCCGACAATGGCATCACCGTCTGCGCCTGGCTGCCGAGGCGGCGGAGCGTCACGGTCTTCTCCTCCGCCTCGCGCTTGCCCACGGCGATAATGACCGGGACCTTGGCGAGCGAATGCTCGCGCACCTTGTACGAGATCTTCTCGTTGCGCAGGTCGGCGCGGGCGCGCAGGCCCTCGCCCAGCAAGGCCATCGTCACCTCCTCGGCATAACCGTCGGCATCCGAGGTGATCGGCGCGACGATGACCTGCTCGGGAGCGAGCCAGAGCGGGAAATGCCCGGCATGGTGCTCGATCAGGATGCCGGTGAAGCGCTCCAGCGAGCCGCAAATGGCGCGGTGGACCATCACCGGCTGCTTCTTCTCGCCATCGGCGCCGATATAGAAGGCGCCGAAGCGCTCCGGCAGGTTGAAGTCGACCTGCGTCGTGCCGCATTGCCAGTCGCGGCCGATTGCGTCGCGCAGCACATACTCGAATTTCGGCCCGTAGAAGGCACCCTCGCCCGGATTGATCTCGGTCTTGATCCGGTTGCCGGACTGCTCCGCGATCCGTTCGAGCACCTTGCCCATCACCTCTTCGGCATGGTCCCAGACCGCGTCGGAGCCGACGCGTTTCTCGGGCCGCGTCGAGAGCTTGATGACGAGATCGTCGGTAAAGCCGAAATCCTCATAGACCGAGAGGATCAGGTCGTTGATCTTCAGGCATTCGGCGGCGAGCTGGTCCTCCGTGCAGAAGATATGCGCATCGTCCTGCGTGAAGCCGCGCACGCGCATCAGCCCGTGCAGCGCGCCCGACGGCTCGTAGCGATGCACCGCCCCGAACTCGGCCAGCCGGATCGGCAGGTCGCGATAGCTCTTCAGCCCATGCTTGAAGATCTGGACATGGCCGGGGCAGTTCATCGGCTTCAGCGCGAAGACCTTGTGGTCGCGCTCCTTGTCGTCCGGATTCTCGAAGGCCGAGGCCGATTTCACCGCGAACATGTTGTCCTGGTACCAGCCCCAATGGCCCGAGGTCTCCCAGAGCGACTTGTCGAGGATCTGCGGCGCATTCACCTCCTCATAGTCGGCGGCGAGGCGCCGGCGCATATAGGCGATGATCTCCTGGAACATCCGCCAGCCCTTGGAGTGCCAGAACACGACGCCCGGCCCCTCCTCCTGGAAATGGAACAGATCCATCTCCCGGCCGAGCTTGCGGTGGTCGCGCTTCTCCGCCTCCTCGAGCTGCTTGAGATAGGCGTCGAGATCCTCCTGCTTGGCGAAGGCGGTGCCGTAGATGCGGGTCAGCATCGCGTTGTTCGAGTCGCCGCGCCAATAGGCGCCGGCCACCTTCATCAGCTTGAAGGCATTGCCGACCTTGCCGACCGAGGTCATGTGCGGGCCGCGGCAGAGATCGATCCAGTCGCCCTGCGCGTACATCTTGAGCGTCTGGTCGGCGGGGATCGCATCGACCAGCTCGACCTTGTAGGCCTCGCCCTTGTTGGCGAAGAAATCCTTGGCCTTGTCGCGGCTCCAGACTTCCTTGGTGAAGGGTTTGTCGCGCGCGATGATCTCGCGCATCTTCTTCTCGATCGCCGGGAAGTCCTCAGGCGTGAAGGGCTCGTTGCGGGCGAAGTCGTAGAAGAACCCGTTCTCGATGACGGGGCCGATCGTCACCTGCGTGCCGGGAAAGAGCTCCTGCACGGCTTCGGCGAGGACGTGGGCGGTATCGTGCCGGATCAGCTCCAGCGAACGCGGGTCTTCCCGGTTCAGGAACTCGATCCTGGCGTCGCGCTCGATCGGGTCGGCGAGGTCGACGACCGTGCCGTCGAGCGCCATGGCGACGGTGCGCTTCAGGAGGGAGGGGGAAATGCCCTTGGCGATCTCGACCCCGGTGATGCCGGAGGGGAACTCGCGCTTGGCGCCGTCGGGAAATGTCAGGGAGATCGTCATCGATCGCGCTCCTGCTCACTCGGGGATACGAACCCCGTAAGTCAGACCGGCTACGAATGTGAGATTTACGTTCCGTCGCCCGCAGCCGGATCGGCGCCGGAATCGATAGCCGCCGGCACGTTCGTCCCGCGCCAGCGGCCATAGGACCACGGCCTATACCAGGACGAGCGCGGCGGCAATTCCTCGCAGACCATATCGATGCCGCTGGTGCCGTAAGGGTTGCAGCGGCAGATGCGCGCGAACCCGATCCAGCCGCCGCGCCACAGGCCGAAACGCTGGATCGCCTCGTCGGTATAGGCCGAGCAGCTCGGCCAATGCCGGCAATGGCGGCCGACCAGCATCGAAAAGCTGAGCTGATAGCCGCGAATCGCGATATGTGCAGCCTTACGCGGCCAATAGATGACCTTGTGCAACAGCGAACATCTTTGTTTAACAAAAAGACGCTGAAATAGCTCGTCTGCTTCGTTTTGCCGATCCGCCACCAGAACCGCTTTCCTTGATCGATTTCATAACATGATGCGCGCCAAACATTTTCGCCATGCCCTGGCCGGTTGCGGCCTCCTTCTCGGTCTGGGCCTCGCCACGGCCGCCGATGCTCAGCAGCGCGCCTATCTGCTCTGGCTCGACGGCGCCAAGATCGACATCGCCAAGATCGCCGGCCTGCCGCCGGCCCAGAACTCGCCTGAGGCGAAGGCCGAATTCGAGCATGTGCTGGAGATCTCGCAGGCCCGCACGCCCGAGCGCGAGAAGGCCGCCATCGCCGACCAGCGCCAGGCGCTGGTCAACTTCCTCGACGGCATCGACAACAGCTATGTCGACAACACCCATCGCGAGGTCCGACTGCTGTTCCGCGAGGCGCAGATCGAACTCTCGATCCTGCTGAAGAGCGTCCATCGCCTGACCAGCCGGCCGCGCCCCTTCAGCGTCTGGAACAAGGTCCGCATCAAGCCCTGCCCGGGCGCCCGGCCGGAAGGCACCTCCTTCCCCTCGGCGCATGCGGCCACCGCCGCCCTCTATGCCGAACTGCTCAAGACCGCCGTCCCCGAACTTGGCGAGAAGCTGGAGGAACGGGTCAAGAGCTATGGCGAAAGCCGTCTCGTCTGCGGCTTCCATTACGAGAGCGACCTCGTCGCCGGCGACAAGGTCGGCCGCGCCGTCGCCAAGGCCCTGCTGGCCGACCGTGCCTTCAAGGCCCGCTTCGACGAGACGGTGCCGGAAATCCGCGTGGCGCTCGGCCTGAAGTAATCAGGCTGCCGCGTCTTTGCGCTTCGCCTCGATCTGGCCGATGGCGTCGACCACCGCGTCGAAAGTCAGCATGGTCGAGGCGTGCCGGGCCTTGTAGTCGCGCACCGGAACCAGCACGGCGAGATCAGCCCATTTGCCCTCCGGCGGCTCGGCATTCTCCTTGAGGATCGCCCGCGCCTGCTCCCGGACCCGACGCAGCTCGTCTGCCGTCGAGCCGACGACATGGCGGGCCATGATCGAGGACGACGCCTGTCCAAGCGCGCAGGCCTTGACCTCATGGCCGAAGCCGGTGACGACGTCGCCTTCCATGGTGACATCGACTGTCACTGTCGAGCCGCATAGCTTCGAATGGGCCCTGGCGGTGGCATCGGGAGATGGCAGCCGCTCGAGCAGGGGGATGTTGGCGGCAAGCGCGAGAATGCGCTTGTTGTAGACTTCGTCCAGCATGGCTCAATCTCTCGCGGGTCTGGAAGGGCCCGCACCGGGACACAATATAGGGTTGATCCGCCGCGAGCGGGAGGGCATTGGAGCCTCACCGCCCGCAGCGGGGGAACTTGTCGCAACGGCCTCGCGGCCCGCGGTCGCAAGGCCTGGATCGCGCGGCGCCATTTGATCCAACGGGAGGCACCACATGATCCCTGTGGTTAAGTCCTTGTCCGTCGAGCGGGCCGTCACCCCCTCCGCAGACAAGTTCCTGGTCGGCAAGCCGACGCAGGAGGAAGCGGAGGCCGCTGTCCGCACGCTCATTCTCTGGGCCGGCGACGATCCGTCGCGCGAGGGGCTGGCCGAGACCCCGCAGCGCGTCGTCAAAGCCTATAAGGAATTATACAAGGGCTATGGCGAGGATCCCCACGCGATCCTCGACCGTGTCTTCGAGGAGGTCGACGGCTACCAGGACATGGTCCTCGTGCGCGACATACCGTTCTATTCGCATTGCGAGCACCACATGGTGCCCTTCGTCGGCAAGGCGCATATCGGCTACTACCCCTCGCAGGGCGTCGTCGGGTTGTCGAAGCTCGCCCGCGTCGTGGATCTCTATGCGCGCCGCCTGCAGACGCAGGAGGCGATGACCGCCCAGATCGCCGACGTCATCGAGGAAGCGCTCAAGCCGCGCGGCATCGCCGTGCTCATCGAGGCCGAGCATATGTGCATGTCGATGCGCGGTGTGCAGAAGCAGGGCTCCTCGACGATGACGACGCAGTATCGCGGCCTCTTCCGCGACGACCCGGCCGAGCAGGTGCGCTTCTTCACCATGGTGAAGTCGGCGGGGCTGTAGGCGCGGCCCCTCCCGCGAGACAGGGCATTCGCCCCTGAACCCCATGTCATGCTCGGGCTTGACCCGAGCATCTCTCCCCGAAGATTCTTGGGGCTCTACGCTTTGCTTCGCCCGAGAATGACGGCGGGGTTCCACGTCATAAGACGATCTCTCCCATCGGAGTCGCCATGAGCCTCTTCCCTGCCCCGGCCGACAAGCACGCCCTCGAGGAGGGTACGGTGCTGAGCCCGCGCTTCGACGCGAACGGCCTCGTCACCTGCGTCACGACGGACGCCAAGACCGGGGAATTGCTCATGGTCGCGCATATGAATGCCGAAGCGCTCGCGCGTTCGATCGAGACCGGCGAGGCCTGGTACTGGTCGCGCTCGCGCAACGAACTCTGGCACAAGGGCGCGACCTCCGGCCAGATCCAGACCATCGTCGAGATGCGCGTCGACTGCGACCAGGACGCGATCTGGCTCAAGGTGAACGTCGCGGGCGACGGCGGCTGCTGCCATACCGGCCGCCATTCCTGCTTCTATCGCGCGCAGCCGCTGCGGGCCGAGGCCGGCGGGCCGCTCGTGTTCGCGTGAGCCGAAGGCGGGGCTGCCCTGCCTCGGACCGCCTTCACCATTCCGTCAAATCCGGCGGATAATGCGCTGACGAGATGCCGTTCACGTTTCGCTCATCGCATTCTGGGATTCTGACCTTCAGCGGAGGGACGGATCCATGTTGTGGGACAACACCGCGCGAAGAGCCTTCGGCCTCGGCGGAGGTGGGAACATCATGAACGAAATGCCGTCTGCGCCCGAGCGAAACGGGAAGCGCAAGCCGAAGATCGGCCTGGCGCTCGGCGGCGGCGCGGCGCGCGGCTGGGCGCATATCGGCGCGCTGGAGGTGCTGATCGAGGCGGGCTACGCGCCGGAGGTCATCGCCGGAACCTCGATCGGAGCGGTGGTGGGCGGCTGCTACGCCGCCGGCAGGCTCTCCCAGCTCAGTGAATTCGCGACCGGCCTCACCAAGCGGCGCGTCGTCGGGCTGATGGATTTCCACATCGGTGGCGCCGGACTGATCGCCGGCAGCCGGCTGAAGCGCCTGCTCGAGCGCGATCTCGTGGGCCTGCGGATCGAGGAACTTCAGCAACGCTTCGTCGCCATCGCGACCGAACTCGGCACCGGCCACGAGATCTGGCTGACGCACGGCCCGCTGATCGAGGCGCTGCGGGCCTCCTATGCCCTGCCCGGCATCTTCGACCCGGTGAAGCTCGGCGGTCGCTGGCTGATGGACGGCGCGCTGGTCAACCCGGTGCCCGTCACCGCCGCCCGCGCGCTCGGCGCCGACATCGTGATCTGCGTCAACCTCAACAACGACCTCGCCGGCCGCGGCACGGTGATCCAGAACTACGCCTCGGACCCGGACCCCGAACCCGAAGAGACCGTGCCGGAGCGGGAGCTTCGTCCCCCGCAGCGCTGGTTCGACGGCATCACCGTCGCGGCCAAGCGCGTCCGCAACCTTGTCGGCCGCCCCAGCGAAAACCGTCCGGGCCTCGCCGGCGTCATGATCGACGCCTTCAACATCACGCAGGACCGGATTTCGCGCTCGCGCCTCGCCGGCGACCCGCCCGATGTGATGATCGGCCCGCGCCTCGGCCGCGTCGGCCTGTTCGACTTCCACCGTGCCGACGAAACGATCGAACTCGGCCGGGTGGCGACCCGCCGCGCCCTCGACGAGATCGCGACCGTCGTCGCCGCCAACCATATCCCGGTCGGCGGCTAGGACATTGTTTTCCGCATTGTCTTCGCGCGAACCGGTACCCGCTTCGCGCGAAAATGCTCTGGCTCAGGCCATCGCGATATAGTCGCGCATCGCCTTGCTTTCGGCCTCGATCGCCGCGACGCGATGCTTCACCACGTCGCCGATCGAGACGATGCCGGCGACGCGGCCGTTCTCGATGACCGGCACATGGCGGAAGCGCCCGGTCGTCATGATCTCCATCAGCTCGTCGACGCTGGTCTGCGGGCGGCAGGTCACCACCTTCGCGGTCATCGCCCGCGAAACCGCGCTCTCCAGCGCGGCAGCGCCTTCCTTACCGAGCGCCCGGACGATGTCGCGCTCGGACAGGATGCCGACGAGCGTGCCATCCGCGCCCATGACCACGACGGCGCCGATTCGCCGCTCGCTCAGGACGCGAACCGCTTCCGCCAGGGTCCGGTGCGGCTGCACCGAAATGACCTCCCGGCCCTTGCCGCTCAGCAACTGCTCGACATTCATCGAAGGCTCCTCCTGCTGACGCGCCGTTGGCCGGCGCGTGGTTCCGCTGCCGCTCCACGGCTGCCGGCGGACTCACGATGCCGGGCAGGCCCGAGGAGTGCTTCGCAATGACAGGGAGTGTGGGGTAAGACCGCGGCGCAGGCAAGGCGCGCGAGCGCCCGTTCAGCTGCGTTTCTGCCCACGGTCGAGCAGCGGGAACAGCAGGAGCCCGACGAGGAAGCCGCCGATATGCGCTTCCCAGGCGATGCTGGTCGCCTCGCCGAAGATCGGCACGAGCCCGGCGCCGAACAGGATGTTCGTCGCGAACCAGATGCCGGTGAACAGCACGGCGCGCGAATTGCGCCAGAGCTGCCCGAGCGGTTCGGCCGGGATCGCCTTCACCACCTCGTCATTGCCGAGCTCGCCGAAGCGCAGGCCCGGCGCGAAGACGAAGCGGATCGCGGCCGCCGTCGCCCCCGAGATTCCCGCCGAGGCGCCGACCAGCGGCAGCAGGTCGAGATCGCGCGACCACCAGTGCAGCAGCGCGCCGCCAATCGTGGACAGCGCCAGGAGATTGAGGAAGCGGCCAGGTCCGAGCCGTCGCGCCACCGGGCTGCCGAAGGCAGCGAGCCACAGGCCGTTCGAGGCCAGATGCAGCCAGGAGCCGTGCAGGAAGCCATAGGTCAGCAGCGTCCAGAGCCGGACGCCGCCATCCGCCAGCAGGAGGCGGGCGAGCTGCAGCCGATCGCCGACATCCTGCCCGACGGTCGACTGCGCCAGCGCCGCGACGACGTCATCGAGCCTGTCGGGCGACAGCCACAGCGTCAGCCGCGCCGGCACGAAGGCCAGCCACGACATCAGCAGATAGTCGTTCTCGTCCGAGAGCAGGCTGCGGCCGGCCTGGATCAGCGCCAGCACCGCCAGGAGCTGGACGATCACGGACGGCAGGTTGAAGGCGGGCTCGCGCGCCGGCGGGCGGGGATCGTGGGAAGCCATTGCGCCGCAACACTTGCCGAAGCGGCAGGCTCGCGCAAGGCGTGCCGGCCTTATCCACGCACGAAAAAGGGGAGCGGCATGATGCCCTCCCCTTTTCCGCCGGCTGTGCCGTCATCCGGACCAGCCGGACGACGTGTCACGCCCCCTCCACCCCGGCTTGCGTCGGCGGCTTGCCGTCCGCGAATTCGATGGCATTTGATACGCATTCTAGGCATCTTCCACAAAGATAAGACTTCGTTAACCCTAACCGCCCCGGCGCCTCCCCCGACTCACCCCGGGATGGCAAGACGGCATGGCGGGTGCGTCCTCGATCCTATCAGGGACCGACTCGTCCCCCTTTCGGACGGATCTGCGTCATCGCTGGACGCGCGATTCCCCGATCGGATCAACCGCTGAATGGGCGCAGAATGAAAAACACGAGCACACGTCTGGTCTTCGACTACTGGGACGCGCTGCGCGGTGAGCGGGCGGCGCCCGAACGTGGCGAGATCGAACCCGGAGCGTTGCGCCATGCGTTGGCGGACACGTTCATTCTCGAGAACGAGCCGATCGGCCCGGTCTTCCGCCTGGCCGGCACGCGGCTTTGCGCGCTGATCGGCCATGAATTGCGCGGCCGCCCCTTCGCCGCGATCTGGCCCGAGGTCGAGGCGCAGGGCGACATGCGCCGCCTGGTCCAGACGGTGATGGACGAGACGGCCGGTGCCGTCGCCGGCCTTTCCGGCGAAACCAGCACCGGCGCGCCGATCTATCTGGAGCTGCTGCTGCTGCCGCTGCGCTATCGCGGCCGCACCCATGCGCGGGTCCTGGGCGCGCTTTCGCCCGCCCTCACCCCGGATTGGCTCGGCCTCGACACCGTGGTCGCCATGCGGATGATCTCGCTGCGCATGCTCTGGCCCACCACGTCCGCGCGCCCCGCCCCGGCTGAGCGGCAACGTTCCGCCCCGCCGCGCCTCGTCGTCCTGCCCGGCGGACGCGCCTGACCTTGACCTTCCGTTAACCGTTCCTGCCTAGGATCGGCCCCGAATCCAGGCTGGTCCATTGATGTTGAGCGCGCTCCAAACGCCCCGGGCGGCGACCGTTCCGGTCGAACGCAGGAGGCATCACCGGATGAAGGTGGTGCTGCTGGGCCGTTATATGCTGCCCAATCGGATGGAATATCCCTGCCAGACGATCGACATCTCGCCGGGCGGCGTTCATCTCGCCGCGCCGGCCAAGGCCGCGCCGGGAGAGCGCGTCATCGTCTATCTCGAACATCTCGGCCGGATCGAGGGCACTTGCGTGCGGACCACGATGGAAGGGTTCGCGATGACGATCACCGCGACCAGCCGCAAGCGCGAGAAATTCACCGCCCAGCTCACCTGGCTCGCCAATCGCGAGGAGCTCGGCCTGCCCGAGGATCGCCGGCACGAACGCATCGTCCCGCGCAATCCGCGCTCGATGCTGACGATGAGCGACGGCTCCGAGCATCCCGTCCGCGTCATCGACATCTCGCTCTCAGGCGCCGCGATCTCCAGTGATCTCGACCTGCCGACGGGCACACCCGTGCGGCTCGGCACGACGCCGGGCCGGATCGTGCGCCGGTTCGACGGCGGCTATGCCGTCGAGTTCAGCTTCCCGCTCTCCGCCGACCTGCTCGACGAAAACCTCGAGCTCTGACGGCAGGCCACCGGCCGCCCCTCCTGCGACGACGCGTGTCCGGGCCACCGCCATTCCGGGACATTGCCCGGCAATGAGCCTGGGACCCCGGACCGATGAACGGTCCGGAAGAGCCCCTCCGCCTCTCGCTTCTCCATGACACGCATCCGGGTCCGGGCTGCGGCCTCGCCGCTGCGCGGCGCCCCGGACTGACACAGGCGGATTGGGCGCCCGTCTCGCGGGGGCGAGACCCAGCCGACGATCACCTCCCAGTGCTCTGGCACGGCACCGCGATCGTCCGGCCGCGCATCGCGGCCGTAACGAAGGACGGCCTGCGAACCCGCCGGCATCCGGCAGTTCCCACGCGCGCGTTGCGTGATCGGCGCGATCCGCGAGTCACGGAAACCAGCGATCGAAGCCGCTCTCTCCCATTCTCCACGCTGGTAACAATCAGGTAAGTTAACGAGCCGTTGCCGTGTAACACACAATTAACGGTTAAAAGAAAGTTTCATCATCGTCACAAATCGTTACTTTCGACTTTGAACAAGATTGGCTCTGATATTCATTGAGGCGGTTGCTGGCGGAAATACATAAATTTGTACGTTTCGACTTCAAACCAAATCCATCGACCGGATCGCATCGTCTCCCCGGGACAGAAAGGGGACGACATGTTTTCTCTTCATCGCAATCTGATCGGCACCGCCTTCGTGGCCGCTTTCGCCATCGCCGGCGCTTCAGGCGTCGCAGCGCAGAGCGTGGGTATCCCGGTGGCGAGTGCCCCGGCCTCCGCCAGCGGCGACGCCCGCGCACCTTATGCCTGGACGGATTTCTGCAAGCGCATGCCCTCCGAGTGCAGGCTCGACACCCGCGAGCCCGAGCGCGTCGAGCTGACGCCCAAGCTCTGGAAGACCATCGTCGCGGTCAACAACCGCGCCAATCACGAGATCGAGCCGGTCACCGACCAGGATCACTGGGGCGTGGTCGATCGCTGGGACATTCCCACCGACGGCAAGGGTGATTGCGAGGACTACGTCCTGCTGAAGCGCAAGCGCCTGGCCGAGGCCGGCCTGCCGCGCCGTGCCATGCTGGTGACGGTGGTCATCGACGAGGAGAATGCCGGACACGCCGTGCTGATGATCCGCACCGATCGCGGCGACTTCATCCTCGACAACAAGCGCAACGCCATCCTGCCCTGGAGCCAGACCGGCTACGTCTACGTCAAGCGGGAGTCCCAGTACCAGACCGGCTGGACCTCGCTCGGCGGCGCGCAGACGCCCACCGTCGCCTCGGTCCAGCGC